>QCRS01000029.1 GCA_003211755.1 Prochlorococcus sp. AG-463-F15
GTTATTTTTTTATTTAAGCCATTAACTTCAAATCAATATTAATAGATTACTTTTATAGAATTATGATTCATACCTAACTGCATTTGTTTTTTCCATGGGAAGGGCAAATTGCCTAAGAATTAATGAAACGAATTTCCCTAATGCTAATGGTTTAGCTAGACCAGGTGCTTCTCTCCATTTACGGAAGGCATTCAGGATTTGAATACGCATCTCGAGGAATTTTCCATCTTCAAATTGGTACACCCATGGGAATGCATTACGAGAAGTGTTATTTGTTTGGATGATTACTTCTTCGTCAAATAGAACAGGGTCTATCCCTAAAAGGCTATAGAAATCACCACGCTCACATACTGTTAGTGTATGGGTGAGGAATACAGACCAAAGGAAAAAACGACTTAGCATTTTTCCGCGAAAACCTTTAGTCATCCCTGGCCAGCATCTCATCATCAAATTAATGCAATCTCCGTGGCGGTTTTCGTCTTGACACCATGGTTCAAAGAAGTCAAATAATGGCGCACATGCTTTGTCAGGATTAGCTTTTAGGTGTCGGTCGATCAATATATAACGCCAATATCCAATTTTCTCTGATAGATATAGTGAGTAGAGGACCCAACTTAAGGGAAAAAATGTAGCTGCCCTTTTGTTTCCTAAATTTGGTAAGTCAACGTTTATACCTTCAGCTTTTAATGCTCTTCCTAGGAAGCCAGCATGTCGAGCTTCATCTCTAGCTAAAAATGTAAAGAATTGGCCTAGTTCTTTTCGACCTGATTTCTTGAAGCGATTTGAGATCTCTTTGAATAGTAAAAATCCAGAGAACTCAGATACTACTGAACGAACTAAGTAACTCTCATAAATCGCTTTATCCCCAGGAGAAAGCTCATCAAGGCGATCGAGAGATGCTTTGCGATCAAAATGCTTCAGATTATAGTCTGCCTCCATTTCTTTGAACATCGCCTCAAAGTCTTGACGGGCAATGTCAAGGTCTGTTTTTGCAGCCTTGTCGAACTCGGTTGTATAAAACCTTGGGGTTAGTAGGTTCTCATTGAGGTGTGGTGGTAGTTCATTCTTCCCAGGAGTATTGCTAATAGAAGGTGCCTTAGAAGCAGTTGCTGTCATTGCTGTGCTCTAATCGATTCGTTACTTTAAGTCTTTAATTGCTGGATTAGACCTTGTTTTCTTGAAAACGACCTTGAATAGCAACAAAAAGCCCTTTACTAGTGCTTAATGACACTATATATGGGTATTTTGCTTGGTGTTGACACTACTAAAGACAAAAAAACCAGATCGCTTATGCAGAAAGTTTTTTTTCGCTTTAATTTGTTTGTTATGAATGTTTAAAAAAATACTTATTTAATATAATTAGCTGCTTAAAAATCTTTTCACAACTGTCTTTTAGATATTTCTTTCGAATTTTTTTGGTCATAGCAAAAAGACTGATTTTTTTTTGCATCAGCTGTTGCGCATGAGCAGTCTCTGAAGAGAGAAAGCATACGAGTGGCTAATTACAATACTGATAGTTATAGGCAAAATTAGCGTTTTTCACGGGGCCGATGGGCCTATTTTGATAGCTTGATTCTGAAGGATTGGGTTTTGTGTCGGTATATAGGCTTGAATGTTGAAAGATGGGATTGATATGGTTTTGCATCATTCACACCCAAGAACCTTTCACTTGCTATCAAAGCTTGCAAAAAAATATCATGTAAGCCTTATTTCATTAGTTTCTGATAATTCGTTAAAAGATCTTTGTGTGAGAATTCGACTGGAAACAGATTCATTCAAAAATAAGCAAATAAGAATTGATATTCCGAATACTTTAGACGATAGTAGTAACAATAGAAAAAGAATAGCTAATTGCTTTTCGTTTTGGATACCTTATTGCCTTGAAATTGCTGATAGACTAGGTAATTCATTCTTGCTTTCCCTTAATGCTAGCGATTGGTCTCATGACCACTTCCTATCAATGACGTCTGAAGATCCTGAAAATATCATTCCAGATGAATATGCAATGTTTGAAAGCAAAGAAATAAATAATCTAAGAGAATGGACTACTTTTGATCAATTTTATGACAAATGGAGAAAACGTAAAAACGCTATTTTTTGGCGAGGAAGCACAACGGGTATTCCAATAGATTCGATCCAATCTTTGACAGAACTTAAAAGAATTAAGGTTTGTTTACTCTATGCTAACAAAAATGGATTTGATCTTCGTATAAGTAATATTGTCCAAAATAAAATTCCCAAGCAACTTATTAGGCAATGGTTAATTGAAAAAAATATTCAAGGCAAAAGAGTTACTGAAAATAGATTTAGAGATTTTAAATACTACCCTGATATCTCAGGTAATAATGAGGAATGCGGCTCATGGGGTGCAATTAAAAAATATATTAGGGGAAACGTTATTTTTAGGCCAAATTATAAAAGTCACATGTTTTATGATCGCCTTGTACAACCATGGGTACATTATATTCCAGTTGATTCGAATTTTTGTGATTTGTCTAAGCAATATGATTGGGCGGAGAGACATCAACATGAAGTTGCAAGAATAGCTTGGGAGGGTTATTGCATGGCAGATACTTATCTTAGAAATTTGAAAGACCATTTTATTGATGTTGCTCTTACTAAGATTAAAGTAATTAAAAGCTCTATTTGAATATAGACTTGATAGAGCCTTTAACAAAAGAAAATTTTTATTGATTTTCAGTATTTTTAAGTTTAGAAAGGAGGTATTAAGCAAGGAAATATTTTTCTTTTGTTTCTTAGCCCTGATAGACCTATCTTTCATTTTATGTCAATTGTTGACTAGTGAATTATTCTGATACCACTATCCAACTTTCACCTTGGTCTTCACCAGTCGATCCTGAGATCATTTTTCCCAAGAAGGACTTTGAAAAGCTTTTGTTTGATTTAGGTTGGATAGAACCATCAATATGGTTAAACCATTGGTTAAATCAAGGGGGGATTAATCTTGGAGCTTCTGCATGGCCTCCTAAAGCTAAATCAGATTGGATTTGGGGTTTAGGACTGCCATTTCTTTCTGATCTTGAGCGTTATTTAAACAAGCAAAGTAATCCAGTTCTTTTTGGGATTTCTGGATTGCCTGGATGTGGGAAAACTAGTTTTGGGCATTGGATAGAAGCTGCAGCTGTTGAATTGAATTGGTCAGTGATTGTGATTTCTATGGATGATTTCTATTTGCCTGCGATTGAACTCGATGAAGCAATGTTAGGCAACCCTTGGAATGTTCCAAGAGCTTTACCAGGTAGCCACTCCATTGAACTTTTGGAACAAACGCTAGACTCTTGGCTGCTTACAGGTGAGTTACTTTCACCTAAATTTGATAAGTCGCTAAGAAATGGTCTTGGAGATCGTTGTGGATGGAGACACTCCAAGCCTAAAGTATTAATTATTGAAGGCTGGTTTCTGGGTTGCAAGACTTTTGAGAACCATTTTGAAGCTTTTGAAAGCAAGGATGAGTCATATAAATTACTTACAGAGAATGAATATAAATATCGTAAAGTTATTAATGAAGCTTTAAAAAGCTACCAGCCATTATGGAAGAGATTTGAAAGAATATGGCATTTAAAGGCTTCTAATTTCAATTCGACTAGCTTTTGGAAAACTGAGCAAGAACACAATATGCAAAAAAGAAGAGGTGCATCTCTACAAGGTAGACTCTTGGAGTCATTTATCCGCATGATTCAATTTTCAATACCTCAAGAAACTCTTGAATCAATTGAATCAGATGTTGTTGCTATTGTTAATAGATCGCGTCAAATTACATGGGTAGGCAGCAATTATTACAATCAAACTGATTATTGATTTTGAATTATTTCTTTATCCCTAATCAGCAATCTTTAAACTAATAAATGAGATCAATTAACTTAGTCAAACGAATAAAGAGGTATGGTTCCGTTGGAATTATTGCAACTATTGCACATCTATTGCTTCAGTTGTTCTTTAGTCAATACCTTCCTCTTTGGTCAAGTAATTCTTTAGGCTTTATTGTAGGGTCTATTGTAAGTTACTATGGCCATGCTTTCTATACATTTAAAGAGGAAACATCAGGCACAAGATTTGCTCGTCGCTGGTTATTTTTACAGTTTATTGTAAATATAATTGCTTCTGCTCTATTACCTTTAATCTTTGAAACTCTAAGTAAAAGCTTATTTTTTAAATTTATTTTGGTTTTAATACCTGCACTTTTGAATTTATTAGTTTGGTCTAGTGCTGCTAAATTCAGCCTCCAAAGAAAGTTTCAAGATAATTGATGAACATATCTGTTAATAAAGTATTGATTGTTAGCATGAAAATATTCAAACCATAATCTTAAAAAGTTTGACTTGATTTGATAGAGCAGAATATTTATAATAAAGAATTAAAAACTGAATAGCTCAAGCTTTCTATTTTGCATTAGTATAAATTTACTCTTTAATGTTTTGAATGTTGTTTATTTATAGGCTTTATTGGTATTTTAAATCAAATTGCTATACTAAAAAATGGTTTTAAAGAAATCAAGCTTTAATCTAATCTGATCTCTCAACTATAAAATGAAAGAAACATTTATTTCATGGGTGATACCTTGTTTTAATGAAGAGGAAGTAATTTTAGAGACACTTGCAAGAATAGGTCAAGTTTGTAATTCCATAAACTCCTATTCTTGGGAGATAATACTTATTGATGATGGTAGTACTGATGAAACTAGAAATATTATAAAATCAAAAATAAAATTGGATAAAAGAATTCAACTTATAGGGCTTTCAAGAAATTATGGGCATCAGATTGCTGTTCAAGCTGGGTTGAACAATGCAATTGGTTCTGCGGTGATTATAATCGATGCAGATCTACAAGATCCTCCAGAACTCGCGGAAAAATTGATTACAGAGTGGGAAAAAGGGTTTGATGTTATCTATGGAAAGAGAATAGAAAGAAAATCTGAAACTCTATTTAAGAAGTCTACAGCAGCAATATTTTATAGACTTATGAATTTACTTTCTGATATTGAAATACCATTAGATACAGGAGATTTTAGATTAATTGATCAAAAGGTTGTTTATGCTTTAAGAGATATGCCTGAGAAGGGTAGATTTTTACGAGGCTTAATTACCTGGGCTGGTTTTAAGCAAAACTATGTGGAATATAAGAGAGAAAAGAGATTTGCTGGAGCAAGTAAATATCCTTTAAGAAAAATGATTCTTTTTGCTCTTGAGGGCATAACTTCATTCTCTAGAAAGCCTTTGCAAATTTCTAGCTTTGCAGGGGGAATTGCTTCTATAATTTCATTCATAGGAATTATATATGTTTTATACATTAGATTAATGACTAATAATTGGGTAGAAGGATGGGCATGGTTATCACTAGTTATATTAATGAGTAGCGGCTTGCAATTAATTTTTATAGGTATTTTGGGAGAATATCTTGGAAGGATATATATTGAGTCAAAGAATCGCCCTTTGTACTTGGTTGATGAAAAAATCATTAATGCTAACTTTAAGGAGGATAATCAAGCTGACTTAATAACTAATGAATAAGATTAATACCAACCTCCGGCCACTAGAACTTGCACCTTTGCTTGTCTTAATCTTTTGCATTGTACCTTTAGCTATCATTATTAACCCACAATTAATCCCAAGATTTTTAGGAGAGACATCACATATATCTCAATATGGATATTTAGATTTAGAGCATTATATAGATCTAGCATTACAAACTAATAAAGAAGCATTTCGTACTGCTTTTTTCCCTTTATGGCCAACTTTTCTTAGAATTCTAAATTCTAGCATTGATTTAGATATATATAAGATTGCTATATTCACTTCAAGTATTATTGGAATAATATCTTTCATATTTAGTAAATTTGTCATTGAATTAATATCATTAAATAAATCCATTTCTTTTATTTCATGGACGTTGTATGTGTTGAGCCCAATGACTATTTTCTTCTTTGCTGGGTATACAGAATCAATTTTTGCATTTGTAAGTTGGTTGTTAATACTATGCATAATAAATATTTTAAATTTATCTAAGAGGCAATATTTTTTATATTGGGTAAATTGTTTTATATTATTAATAGCATCTATTACTCTTGCTTTAACTAGACCCATATTACTACAAACATTATTCTCTCTTGTTGGTACAAATGTTTTAATATTAGTCTCAATGAGAAAGACACATAAAAAAAATATGCGCAAGTATATTGATTTATCTGTTCTAATTTTCGCTGGCTCTATAATTGGATACATTATCTATGGAACTAGTTTAGTTAGTGATGGATTTAGATTCTTCGAACCTTTCTTTGCCCAGGAAACTTGGAATAAATCCTTTGGAATTAGACCTGTATATTTGTTCACATCTAGATCATCTTTAATAGATCTCTGGGGCTTATATTATCCGGTACTATTATTTTGTGCTTGGTTTAATGATATATCATATTCAGGTATCAAATTAAGATTTATTTCCTCAATATTTTTTCAGAACTTTCCTTTAACCCTCTTATATCCACCAGCAGGGTTTTTCTGGGGTCTTTTTTCTAGTAAATTCAAATTTAAAAACCACAATAGTTCAACAATAGAAATTCCTGCTGACTTTCGTGAAAATAAAATTGACTTAGCAAAATTAGAATACATATTTTTATTTGCAATTCTTTTCTCCATATCTCATTCATTAATTTGCTTTCTTACACAACCTCTCTATATGAGATCTTTAGGAAGATATGTTTTCGGCCAACCATACTTTTATGTTGCATTGACGATTTTCTTAAACACTAAATCACATACTCTCATACGCCACAAGAATGTAGTATTCACAATCACAATACTTACTTCTAGCATTTATCTTTTGAAGAACTTTGTTGAGTTTGGATATGCAAAACTAAGTCCTTAGTATACTAATGAAACCTGGTAACAAGTTAATATTTTATCTTTAGAACTAATCAACATAAATTTTCCAAACTATTCCTAGTTGTAAAAGTCTTTTGGGTTTTTTACAGAGTTCATTGATTAACTAGCTATTAGTCAAAATACATAATTGTATCATCATTACATTCTTCTCCAGACTAATCTCATATAAATTACAATAAGATCACCTATCTTTTTTATAAATAACAACTATTCCTCTGCAAACCATATTAAACCAACTTAATTTTGACCTTAAGCCATATACAGCACGACTTAATATATAATCCAATAGAAATAATGGCATTCCTAGCATCACTTTTAATAAATATTTCTTGTTCTGCATCCCTTTGTCTCTTATTTCTTTTGAGTATATAAATGTAGAACAACTAGATATAAAATCCGAGAAGTATTTACTTATTATCCGAGGTGAGAAGCTTGGTATCAAGCTATCTTCCATAATTGCGAATCTTGGAATAATATTTTTAGCTGAATAATTATTCGGTGTTTGCATTAATAGAAAATTTCTTGCTTCAGAATAATTAAACCAATACTTATGTCGTTGACCTGCTGGATGTGGATTCGGATACAGGCCATATCCTGCTTGGTGAGTAATATTTTGACCAATCAACAGACTTTTTAAAAATCCTACCCAATTATTTGGCAAGCTAACAACAACAATATCTGATGAAATCCTAAATAATTCTGATAATAGCTTATGTGGATTATCTAAATGTTCTAATACATCTAAACATATTACTATTTCAAACTGATTATCACTATAAGGTAAATTCTCCTTTTCAAAATCACATGTTTTATCAAGAACAGCTGCGTCATCCTTTGATATTGTGTACGAGTCACCATAGTCTAGGCAGTAATATCTATTCCCATAATTTTGTTTCCCATACCAAGCCAATTTACCAGCCCCAATATCAATCAATTTTGCATTATTTGTTATTTTTATAAATGATAATGCATGCTCAAGACGGTTTGACCAAGAATATGACCTTTCTAGCCCTAAGAATACTCTTTCTTCCTTCTCCGATAAATCAAGACTTTGCATGAAGCAATTACTCATAATTTACACTTATTCTAATTTACTACTAACTATTATGTCCCCTAGCGTTTTCCCAATAATCTTTAGGCTTTCGCTCAGCTTTAAATCTTGTTAGGAGATGGGTTAGTAATAATCTGAGGAAAGTTCTATCCTGAATAGTTTGAATAAAGGAAAGTGTTTGTTTATTTAAAACGAAGTTTGAATAGTAGAATAATAATTCTGTTTTAGCAATTTACTTCAATTAACTAATTTTAATTATATTCTATTTGTTGATTCTAAATTTTATAAAATCATTCTCTTTATCAACTATTGAGTATTCCATTGCATCCCATAGCTTTACTTTTTTGAATTTAGCATATGTCTCTATCTTAATTCTTTTGGCTTTTTCCTCTTCCATACCAGACCACTCTATCGCATGCCATTCAATATATAGAATATTAATTAATTTATAAACTTCGCTGACTAGTAGATCTTCCAGTATTTTGTATTCAGCTCCTTCCACATCTAATTTTAATATAATTTGCTTTTTATATTTACAGTTTTTACTAATCCATTGTGATAAATGGATTGTCGGAACTTTTATTGATTCAGTTACCTTATGAATTTCATTGTTATGTGCTTTCTTTTGATCCATCAATGTACCTGCTCCAGCATATTTATTTCCATATTTATTCTTAGTAATTATTTGAAAATCTAGGCAACCATTTTCTATCCATACTGCCGCTGGAATAAGAGTAGAAATCTTAGAAGCTTTATCTGACCACATTCTTATATCAGGTTCAAATGATACGATCTGACTAATAAATGGATATAAAATAATAGCTTTTAGTGCAGTACATCCATCATATCCTCCGCAATCAATAAAAATACTATTTGATCTATACTGCTTCAATCCAAATACTATAGGATAAAGAATTCTCCTCACCTTTTTGGCAATACGCGAAATAATATTTTTTGACAATATACTTTCCTTTTAAAAATTTACAATAGCATAGTACTAAATAAATTTTCATTCATAATTCAAGTTTTATTAACCATCTTATAAAGTGAAGGTGATTTGATGTCAATATTTCTACCAATTCAAAACTTAAAAGATTCAACTTCTACTTAAAGATCTTTAATTAATTGCAATTGTTACTTTAGAGTGTAGTATAAATGGGATTATTCGATTTGTATGTGTAATAGATGTTAGTTGCCCTACCAAGAAAATCTTTAAAAACTAACTACTTTCAACATAAGCATAATAGTTTTGTTCAAAGTATAACTTCTTCTAGAGGCTTAAAATTTAAAATACTATTTATAATTTCTATCTTATTTAAATTTCCCTTTATAATTTGGCACACATTAAGGAATTTATTCTTAAAGAAGAAAAAATATCTTTACTTAGAACAAAGAAAACTACTTGAACAACTTCAATACTACGGTTTCACTATGAATCCTAGGTATATTTTAGATAAAAATACCACCTATCGCCTAAGAGAGGATTTTTATCAAGACTATCAACAATCTATAAATATTAATGGGAATGAATGTTCAGTAATGTATAAACCATTAAGACAAACCAATATAAAAATCATAATGGAGCAATTGGTTGCCAATATAGAACCTATTATTAATAGTTATATGTATTACTCTCCATATTTAAAACATATTTTTTACATGTATTCTGATAACAATACAATTCATGCAAATAGTAGTCAACACTGGCACTTGGATAAGCAGGGTCCGAAAACTTTAAAAATCTTCATTGCTTTGCATGATTTAACTAATGACCATGGTCCACTTACATTTATAGACTCTAATGCTTCAGCATATTTGGACAATAGTGTCAAGTATCAGAAAATAGAAACAAAAAAAAGAATACACGATTCGGAGTTTGATCAGGCTTTAGTTGGAATACCGTCCCAAGTTATTAATTTCACTGGCGATGAAGGAAGTCTATTGTTTTTAGATACAGATAGATGTTTTCATTTTGGCAGTAGGAAGTCTAGCTATTCGAGACTGCTTCTACTTATTGAATTTGGATCTTTACTAGACTTCAAATTACCAGAAACTTCCAGATATAGGCCTGGAATTATTTCCTATTAGATTTAAAATTATTAGGCAGTAATCTAACCCACATTATTATTGACAATGCTTCATGAATATTTTACCAGCGGTTAAACGTATTTCGGTTTGATTTAATTGATTTTATGAAAATACCTTTACCCCTTACGAACTACCAATTGTCTCTAATAATTAACGCAAATTAAATAAGAAAGAACCAGCAGGGTCCTAGGAGCTTGAAAAAGAAGGAGGCCTCTCAGCCCCCGTGGATCAATTGGGTGATAAGGCTGATCTCACCCCATCTCCCCTAAGGGTCAGGCAGCAACAGGGGCTGTCTGACGGGAGAAACGAACGATGTTGTTCGCAGTTACGTTGTTTGCTCTTACCGAGCAGGCTTCAGTCACCCTCCTCATACCCCGTCGAAACCATTGCAGCCCCAAGCTGTATAAATTAATGGAGCTGAGCGGAATCGAACCGCTGTCCGAGAAACTGGTGTGGATCACCTAGTCCATTAGAAAATGAACATGTTCATTCTTACAGGCCTTCTCCTTTTTGCAGATCTCTAAGCAAAACAGGTTTTTTTGCTCTTTGATTTTTTGATTAATGCAAGCAATTGCTGTACTACCCCAAGGACTTGAAGAAGAGGGGGCCAAGGAATTATTGGCTCTCGGTGCTCAATCTGTAAGAGCGCTTAAGAGAAGTGTTGCCTTTGAAGCTGATATGTCTTGCTTTTACCGACTTCATTTGCAGGCGCGTTTGCCATTTCGCCTTTTGCGGGAGATGGCCAGATTTCAATGTGACGGACCTGAGTCTCTTTATTTCGCTATTCAGACTGCATTGGATTGGGAAAAGTGGCTTCACCCGTCAATGTCTTTTAGGGTTGATGTATCTGGAAGGTGTCATGGATTAACACATAGCCATTTCACTGCTTTGCAAGTAAAGAATGCCCTAATTGATCTTCAAAGGAATCTTTGGAAAGTGCGTTCTGATATTGATCTTGAACAACCCGACTTGTGCTTGCATTTACATTTGAACCACTCTGGTGGGGTTTTGAGTTTGGATGGATCGGCTGGCAGCTTGCATAGACGTGGTTATAGAGCTGCGATGGGTGTGGCGCCATTAAAGGAGAATCTTGCTGCTGGTCTTGTACAAATTAGTGGGTGGGATGGGTGCGTCCCTTTAGTGGATCCCCTCTGTGGATCAGGAACATTGCTTATAGAAGCAGTTAGTGCCGCTATTGACTCAGCGCCTGGTTTAAATCGTTCTTTTCTTTTTGAAGGGTGGGCTGACTTTGATCAGAATCTTTGGCAAGACGAAATAAAGAAGGCAGAGTTAAGTAAAGACCTAAATAAAAAACTTCCATTGATTATTGGCTGTGAGCAGGACTCTCAGATAGCTGATCAAGCAAGAAACAATATTGCTGCTGCAGGGCTGCAAAAAATTATCAAGATTCAAAATAGTCACTTTCGCGAACTTTTGTTCCCTAAACAAAAAGGACTAATCCTATGCAATCCTCCATATGGGAAGAGAATTGGTTCCAATGCAAATCTGAAAAATCTTTATGAAGAATTGGCCAAATTCATTAAAATTAATGCCTCTGGTTGGACTTTTTGGTTGCTTAATGGAAATAGAGAATTGAGTAGTTCAATACATATGAAGGCTAGTAGGCGCTTCCCTATTAGTAACGGTGGAATCGATTGTCGATGGTTGAAATATTTAATTCATTGAAGTTAGGATTTTCCTAACACAGCTTTTGTAGTTCGCGAAAGTCCTTCAAGAGTTTCAGGGAGATATGGACCTTTGGCGAGATATCCTCCTATTCGCAAACTTAGACCAGCCAAAACTAAATTTATTGATGCCACAAGAAGCAATATCCACTCCATTTCCCAACTAAATGTTTTCTGGATCCAGATCACAAGGATGACTTCAAATGCCAATAAAGCAAATAACATTAAGACCCCTCCCATTGCCAGAAAAACACCCCCACTTATCAAACGGCGTTTTTCCCGATCCATTTCTTGTAATGCAATCCTCACATGGAGGTCCATTACTGAACTGGCCAAGGCAGTTACTCTTGCTGCGGCTCCAAGACCACGAGGGCGTTGCGATTCACTCATTAGGTTCTTCTGCCTCCAGCAAGAAGGACCCCCAGCAGTACTCCTATCCCAGCAGCAATGCCAATTGCTACTAAGGGGCGTTCTCGAACAGGCGTTTCGATTCGAGGTCTGAGAGTCGTATTTAATTCATCAAGAAGCTCTTCTTTCTCGAGTCTGCTCTGCTCTTTCTCCAGTCGATCACGAGTCCTTTGTTGAACAGCCAAAACATCTATTGTTTGCTGTATAAACTCCTTCTGATTCGAAATATTGCTAAGCAGTGGCTTCCATTCATTATCAAGCTTCTGAATATGCCCAGATACTTCTGCATCCTGAGCTAAATCTATTTCTTGATCAGCAGTCAATTCTTTTTTCCTAGAAGCAATCTGCAATAAACGTTCTTCCAAAGTTTGTTGTTCATTAAGAAGAGGTTTGACTTGAATCTGAAGCTTTTGTCGCCTTGAACTTCTCTCTTTTTGATTCTCAAGCCAAGCATCAGATCGACCCGCTACCTCCCCCAGCCTTCTGCGTGAGACTTCGACAGATGCTTCTGCATCCTTACAAACCTGTTCTGCAACTTCCAATAATTGGTCTTTAGGGTTCTCACTTTTACTATGAGTTAAATTTTTAATTTCTTTACGACGATTAATTAAAACTTGTCGCTCTTGCTTCAATTTCTCTCCTTGCTGCTGATGTTGCACAGCTTGACGCTCTAATTCACGTGTCTGAGTATCTAGGCCTGCAATCTCTCCTTGCACAGCTAACAGTTGATCTTCACCCAAAGCCTTAACGTTGTCCTGAAGAACTTTTAATTTCTGAGCCGATTGCAAAAGAGTTTTTTCTGCATTAACTAGAGAAGTCGAATCACGAGCCTCTTTTGCTTCTAACTTTTTCTGCCTAATTTCTATATCCAAAAGACCCTTTTGGGCTGTTTCATAAACCAACACCGATTCTTGTTGTCTTCCTAATTGAATTTTTTCTCGCAACTCTTTATAAGTTCGAGCTTTTGCACAATCTTTCTCCAATCTCTGCCTAGAGGTAAGTAATTCCTGCTCAACAATCTGACACCTCTCCTGGCGCTCTTGTACAGCATCGAGTTTTGTACGAGTTTGTTCAATTCGGTGATCAAAAAGTGCAACGCCTGCAAGCTCATCTATAAGACCTCGGCGATCTCGATTACTCATCGAGACAATTCGGGTTACATCACCTTGCATCACAACATTGCTACCTTCTGGATCAATCCTTAGGCGCCTTAATTGAGTCTGAAGCTGTTGAAGATTGCATGGCTCGCCATCAGCTGCGTAGCTCGAGCTATATGAACCTCCAGGCATAACCCTCAAACGTCTGGTAACAGTCCAAACCTTTTGATCTGATTTAATCCAAGGTCCTTCCGAAGGAGGCTCTAATCCTGCCTCAGCGATATCTGGCTCCCAATCACTCAAATCAAACCTGACACTGACAACCGTTTCCGCAGATTTTCCTGCTCTTAGAACTCCACTATTTACTAGGTCAGGCAATCGATCTGCTCTCATTCCCCTGCTAGTAGCTAAACCTAGGCAAAACAGAACTCCATCAAGAATATTGCTTTTCCCCGATCCATTAGGGCCCGTAACAACTGTAAAGCCCTCTTCTAGAGGGATAGTCATCGCCCCCCCGAAGGACTTGAAATGATTTAGCTCTACCTGATTGATATGCACCAACAGGAATCAAGCCAAAGTCGAATTGACGTTAGCGAAACCTACGAGAAGCTCAAGTGGGTCTTCACTGAATAAATAACAGAGCTTGGTCAAGAACAAAGCCTGCATAGAAAGTCCTTAATTTCCAACTTTCCCAACATGCCCTTGAATTGGAGTTCTACCTGAACGTGATCTGAGTCATTCTTTGGCAATTCACCATAAAAGCAACCTGCCATTACCCGCCTGGTCCAACCTCTTCCACCTGAAACCTCACCTACAGAATGGTCAAGCCAATGAAGTTTATGCACTGGAAGAGGTTTCACTGATTGAGGTGGTCCATCT
>QCRS01000030.1 GCA_003211755.1 Prochlorococcus sp. AG-463-F15
TTTCCTACTTTCTTCTATTACTAATTCTTTATTAGTTCCGAGACCATCCATACCATCTTGTTCAATATTTTTTCCATCTACTACTTCATTCTCTTTATTGATTTCTTGATTATCTGTCATTATTGCTGCAGAGACTAATTTAGGGTTACCCGATGAAATCTCATCTGAGCCTTTAAGAACACCTTGTGTAACTTCACCGGTTAAATAAACTAATTTCTTACCGTTACTTATCAAGCTTGACAAGTCAGAGCATATTGCAAGGATGATTGGCTCAATTTCATAGATTTTAGGAGATCGTCTAGTAATTATTATCAAGCTCCAAGCACCCATAGTGAATGCCAGCAAAGCAACGAGAAGAAGTAGGATGAGTATATTCACCATTTTTATAAATATCTATTGATATCCTACTTAATTCTCCTGTCAAATGTTTTGCTTACAATATCTTCATCCTTTGATAAGGAACCAACCCAGCTTTCTCGAATAATCTAAAGCCAAGACTTTTATGAAATGAATCCAAGAACTTATTTTTATTAATAAGGCGGGAAATGAGCTTGTTTTTACTATGGTTAAATTTACAAGAGTGCTATAAGAGATGATTTATGATAAATAAAACTGCTTAGCTATTGAAGATATAGTTAACGTATCTTTCTCCTTCCCGAGATCTTTTTTCGTGAGCATGAGAGTTAGAGAATAATTCATGCCCCTTGTGGCAAGAGTAATCCAATTAGAAGCTAGGGCATAATATCAATATAAGCTAAAGCTGAAAGCAACTGGTAGCCAGAGAAGAAATTAAATAGTTCTGAAAATACTAATGAATTTATTCCCAAATAGACTTCGATAAAGCTTCATTTAGGTTGAAAAGATTAATTTTGAATTATTTGTACTATAAGAATCTATTGTCAGCTGATTGCTTGCATATTCTCAGTCATCAAAATTAGCCAGAGAATTCTGAGGATGCAACCAAGCGGCTATCAACAAGAGTGCTTTAGCCTCTTGCGAACAATACAAGAATCCTTACAGCAACTTATTAATAGATTTCTAAATCTCACAATAATTCCCTATGATAATTGAGTTTGGAAAGAATTCATGCCAGAACCAATTGAATTTGGCTCATTTTATCAACTACTCCAGTCAGTTAAAGAAGGCAGAGAAAAAGAGGTTAAGGAGCTGCAATGGATGCTCGCAGAATATGAACATGCAAAAGAATCAAAAAATGCTTATGACGAGTTAGGGCAGATATTTTGCCACCATGGGATTATGGAGCTATATGAATATACTGGACTCGATAATATTCAGATTATTAGCGAATTAAACAACACCGTATGGGATTATTTAAAATTGAGAATAGGGTACACATTGTCTGAATACATGATTAAATCAATGCTCTCACATGCAGGCCAGCATGATTTGTCAGAAAAACTTGGAAAAAAATGGGATCTTTCCAGTGCAGAGATAGAAGCTAATTTAGAAGGTTTAGCTAAATATGTTGTAGAAGGAATCATAGAAGTAGTTTACCCTTAGACTTGGTTTTTATAAAATACCAACTTTAAGGTGAGGCACTTTGGCCCTAGTTATTGCTTAAAAATTATTATAACTAATTAATCTCAATCGAATTGTATTTTATAAAGTATCAATCTCTTTAATATAAGATCATCAAAACCAAAAAGTTGTCTGTTGGCTAGGTAAAAAAAATTAAACAGGGCTATCAAAGTGATTGATTTAAGTGTAAATATATTTAAATTGATTTGTTATGTCATAAGAAGCTTTTTAGCTAACAACTGGCTGCGCCAGAACAATGAGTTAAGAGGCTATTGGTCTGAGTCACTAAAGAACATTATGATTTCAACTAAAAAGAGTTTTTAACTGTTGACAAAGCAAATTTGTCTGGTGATATGAGGTTGTGATAAACAAATTGTTTTTATGACCATCAAAAAAGCATCGCTGTCAGAACAATTTCTCACGTCACAAAGAGCTCGATACCTTTCATTTTATAATTTCAACGAGCAGCAACTTAACTTACTAATCCATCGTTTGGCGTCAAAGCTATCCTCTCCCTCCATGAAACTGAAGCTAGTGAAAGCAGACATTAGAGATACTGGGATCATTGCAGCATAAAAGCATATACAAATATATTTACTTTAAACCGCCAAATCACAAATAGATATCTATAAGCTTAGATTATGAAGGTGACATGATTTTTTAATTATTAGATTGTTAAAAAGCAATATAAATCAATAGTTCCCTCCAGAACCTTTAACCAGTAAATCTATTATCTAAATTAGATAGAGAAACTTTCTTGAAAATTATTATAGCTGCTGTGATATTGGAAAAAATTTCACCCAAAAGCCTCTCAATTAAAGATTATTTCAACCAACCCATCTATATTATCAAGACTTCTTAGTATCTTCTATTTAACAAAGGTAATTGTGAGAAGTATAACATATCACTAATTAATATTAAATCAAGCAGTTTACGCGACAATAGAAATTTCTAGCAGGTAAAAGTCAGCTTAATGTTTCAGGGTCAGAAACTTATATATTGAGACGGTAAAATTTGAAAATAATTGATCAAGCCCTAAGTAATAAAGCTCCCATAAGACCTGCAGCAAGGAATTCATGTTTAGCTTCTGAAAACCCTACTTCTTTAGCTAAATCAACTTGAACGTGCCCCATAGGAAAACGCTTTAAGCTCTCCTCCAAATAAACATATTGCTCTCGAAGGCCAAATTTAGCTGCTATAGGTACAACAATCTTCCTCAAATAAAATTTCTGGAAACGAGATCTAATTGACTTATCAGGAAGCTGATTAAAATCCAATATTCCAGCCCTTGCTCCCGGTTTCAATAAACGATGCAATTCCTTTAATCCTGCCTTGGGGTCAGCGAGATTACGCAATCCGTAAGCCATTACAGCTCCGTCGAAATCCTGCGTATTCAAGCCGGTATTAAGTGCGTCAGCATGAACCCAAGCAACAGGCAAGCAAGGTGCTTCCAAAGATCGCTTCTTTGCTAAGGAAAGAGGTTCAATAGCTGAATCAACTCCTAAAACTGTTCCGAATGGAGAGACTCTATGAGCCAACGCCAAGGCGATATCTCCTGTCCCACAGCACAAATCTAGCCACTTTTCTCCTGGCAATGGGGCCAACCAAGCTAGCAACTGCCGCTTCCAGATCCTATGAAGACCGAGGCTTAGCAAGTCATTCAAACGGTCATAATTAGGAGCAACTTCATTAAAAAGATTTTCAACCGCTTGAGGGTCACCAGGCCTCATTAGAATTTCCTCGGTAATCCCTATTAAACTTGCAATCTAGAAATTGCATAGGGAACTTATTGCACATAATAAAGCTGAAGTCTCTGATTAAATTAAAGAATGTTTTTTTAGTGTTAATCAATATCCAGTGAAAGTGCTAGCTAACTATTAACAATTATGTGGTCGAATAGGTAAAGCCTCGTTCAACAAATAAGTCTTTATTTCATTTACTGTCAAAACACCATCATGGAGAAGAGATGCCAAAAGCGCTGCAGAAGCTTTTCCATCTGTAAAAGCTTTAAGAATATGTTCTAAACAACCTGCTCCGCCAGAAGCTATGACTGGTATATCTAAAGCCTGAGAAATTGTTCTGGTTAGTTCTAAATCGTAACCAGCTTGTGTACCATCACCATCCATTGAAGTAAGAAGAATCTCTCCAGCACCAAGCGCCTCGACCCTTTTAGCCCAGTTCAAGGCATCAAAACCAGTATTCTCCCTTCCACCTTTTACAAAAACATCCCAACCTGGCAATCCCTTATTTCGTTTTTTTGCATCTATCGCAACCACTATGCATTGACATCCAAAACGTTTCGAACCCTGGACAATTAACTGCGGGTCCTTAACAGCAGATGAATTCAAGCTGACCTTGTCAGCGCCAGCTCGCAACAGATCAGTAATGCCACTCAAGGTACTTATGCCTCCACCCACAGTGAAAGGGATAGTTACTGATTCAGCTGTTCTTCGGACCATATCTATCAAAGTATCTCTACCTTCATGGCTAGCTGTTATATCCAAAAACACCAGTTCATCTGCTCCGGCCTGACTATATTTACAAGCCAACTCCACTGGATCACCAGCATCACGAAGACCAACAAAATTCACACCTTTCACAACACGACCTTCAGCAACATCAAGGCAAGGGATCAATCTAAGAGCGACCATTCGAAAATAAGTAGAGGCGACTGTTAAGGTTGCGCCACTATCTAAGCAGTGAATGCAATGGCCAAGGCAACCACTCTTACCAGAATTGGATCAAACGTTAGAGTTCAACTTGAGCAGGTGCGTGATCGAATTCCAAAAGACCTGCTAAATAAACTCAAGAATAATCCTCGAGGAAAAGTTGTGGACTACAAAATGACTGATGGTACAGATATTGGGCTAGTACTAGAACTCAGCGATGGCACAACCAGCTGGTTCTTTACTGAAGAGATTGGTCGCGGTTGAGGCATAGAAAGTGAGCGACGCCCGACAACTCCTTGGAATCAAAGGAGCATCAGAAACAACAAGCATTTGGAAGCTACGTCTGCAGCTGATGAAGCCCATCACGTGGATTCCTCTTTTGTGGGGGGTTATTTGTGGTGCTGCAGCAAGTGGTCATTACCAATGGTGCTTATCTAACGTTCTGGCAGCATTTGCCTGCATGATTATGAGTGGGCCTCTTCTTGCTGGTTTTACACAGACCATAAATGACTACTACGACAGAGAAATCGATGCAATAAATGAGCCCAACAGACCCATTCCTTCTGGTGCAATATCCTTATTTCAAGTCAAGCTTCAAATTTGGATACTTTTGCTAGGGGGCATAGGAGTTGCCTATGCACTTGACCTATGGGCAGGACATTCAACTCCTTCTGTACTCTTACTAGCATTAGGAGGCTCATTTGTTAGTTATATATACTCAGCTCCTCCTCTTAAATTAAAACAAAATGGCTGGCTAGGAAATTACGCTCTTGGAGCAAGTTATATAGCGCTTCCATGGTGGGCTGGGCAAGCATTATTTGGTCAACTTACTTGGACAACAGCATTCCTCACTCTTGCATATAGCCTTGCAGGTCTAGGTATAGCAATTATCAATGATTTTAAGAGCGTTGAAGGTGATCAAGCCTTAGGATTGCAATCACTGCCTGTTGTATTTGGAATAAAGAATGCAAGCTGGATAAGTGCAGGAATGATTGACATCTTTCAACTAGCAATGGTTGGGGTACTAATTTTAATAGGTCAACACTTTGCATCAGTAATTCTTGTTTTACTTATCATCCCGCAGATCACTTTTCAAGACATATGGTTACTTAGAGACCCTTTAGCTTTTGATGTTAAATACCAAGCAAGTGCTCAACCATTCCTAATCCTTGGAATGCTAGTAACTGCTTTAGCCATCGGACATAGCCCACTTACACAAATGCTGTGAACCCTAATAGCCGCAATTGGCGTTTAGTTGTCGCATCATCCTTATTTCTAGGCTCCGCTATAGCTTTTTCGGAAATATTTCTTGGGAAAGCAATCGACTCCTTCCTGCCCAATGCAGCCATAGTTAATAGCTTTAGGCGGCCTGGCAGCATTACTCTCCTCTCAACGAATCAAAAGATTATTCAAAAACTAGGGCCTGCGACAAGAGAGAAAGTGGCGCAAGGCATGATGCCTTTAATAGTCAAGAAAGCTTTTGTAGCGGCTGAGGACCGTAGATTTTATCACCATAAAGGGGTAGATTTTTGGAGCATAAGTAGAGCGCTAGTTACTAATTTTCGAAAAAAGAAAATCATTGAGGGTGGTAGTACAATCACACAGCAATTAGCAAGAACTGTATTCCTTACTCAGGACAGAAATTTAACTCGTAAGCTTAAAGAAATTGCACTTGCTTACAAATTAGAGAGGCAAATGAGCAAGAATGAAATCCTTGAACAATATCTCAATAATGTATATTTAGGCTCAGGTGCTTACGGAATTGCTGATGCAGCATGGGTTTACTTCACTAAAACACCTAAGCAGCTAAAATTAGAAGAAATAGCATTAATTGCTGGACTAGCTCCTGCACCTTCTTTTTATTCACCCCTTGTCAACCCTGATTTAGCTATTGAAAGGCGGAAAATAGTTCTAAAAAGAATGCTGAAGCAAGGCTATATTGATAAGAAAGAATTCACTTTAGCCTTTAAAAGTGCTCTACGTTTGAAGCCAGCCAAGCCTAAATACTTCAACAGTTCTGCACCTTTTTTTACCAGTTGGGTTAATCAACAATTACCACTCCTACTTACACCTGACCAGCTAGAAGTGGGCGGCCTAAAGATTCGAACCAGCCTGAATCTCAATTGGCAATCCAAAGCTCAGGCAATCATACAAAACCAAACTCCAAAAAAAATGCAAGGAGCAATAGTTTCTATCGAACCAAATAGTGGCCTAGTCAGAGTAATGGTCGGTGGAAAAGATTTCGAAGCAAATCAATTCAACCGAGCCACTCAAGCATTACGGTCGCCTGGATCCACCTTCAAGATCTTTCCATATGTTGCTGCAATAAGTGAAGGCATCAAGCCTGAAGACGTATTTATAGACAGCCCACGTTGTTGGAATGGATATTGCCCAAAAAACTTTGGGAACAAATATAAGGGAAAAGTATCTCTATCAGATGCCTTCAAGGACTCATTAAACACAATCGCTGTAGAGCTTCTGCATAAAGTGGGCTTTGAGAAAGTAATCTCAACTGCTAACCAACTTGGAGTAGGCAATATTCACCCATTAGGAAAGTATTACTCCCTCGCAATTGGGTCATATGAGCAAACAGTGCTAGATATGACTTCGGCCTACGCAGGACTAACAAATAGGGGAATTTATATAAAGCCAACACCTTTCGAAGAAATCCGTGGCCCTAAAAACATCGTTTTATGGAGATATACTTCACATCATCCAAAAGGAATACAAGCAATTAAGCAAAATGTGGCTGACACAATGAATTGGATGTTAACAGAGGTTGTCAGAAGTGGAACTGGCAATGTTGCCTTCCTTAAGAATAGACCAGTCGCTGGCAAAACAGGGACTTCTGAAGGTGGTCGTGATTTATGGTTTATTGGTTCTATTCCTCAACTCTCAACTGGGGTCTGGCTTGGCTATGATGATAACAGAGAGACAAGAAGTGGGAGTGGGGAAGCAGCTTGGATATGGAAACAATTCATGCTTAAGATAGAAAATAGCTTTGAAGTCTTATCATTCCCAAACAGGTCCTGAATTCTGTAATATATTTATTTGCACATTTATAATCAGTGATAGAGCTCATTCTTAATGAGAATATTTGATATATATTTAGATTAGTTTTTTGGAATTTAAATTATACATATTTTTGACTATGCTTATCAACTAATCTCAAGAATAGCAGCATAAAACCCATCACCAGGTTCATATATGTCAGGCCAAAGCTGTCGTTCATCCTTCAATATTAATTCAGGATGACGAGCAAGTAATTTGGCAATTTGGTTCTCATTTTCGTAAGGATGAATTGTGCAAGTCGAATAAACAATTCGACCTCCATGACATAACAAAGGTAGAAGCCCTTCAAGCAACTTGGATTGCAGGGCTACAAGTTCATCAACCTGCTCAGGCAACATTCTCCAACGTGCATCAGGATGCCTGGCCAGTGTTCCGAGTCCTGAACAGGGGGCATCTAACAAGATTCTTTGGAAAAACCTTTTCCATTTAGGCTTTATCTCCAAAAGAGAGGAGGAGTCAGCCTCTAATAAGTTCAAGCAGTTGCACCCAAGACGAAGGGCATTCGCAGAAACAAGCTTTAGGCGATCTTTGGAGCGATCTATAGCCCAAAGGTCGCCTTTATTTCCCATTAATTCAACAAGATGTGTGGTCTTTCCACCAGGTGCAGAACAAGCATCTAGAACACGTTCACCAGCAATAGGTGCCAAAAGAGGAGCAACCCACTGAGCGGCTCTATCTTGAACGCTCCAATGTCCCTCTTTGTACCCAGGCCATTCACGCAAATCTCCACCGCCCCTTGTCACCTGCAGCCCATCGGGACAGCCAGGGATATAAATGCTCTGAATCCCTACCGAATCAAATCTCTGCTTCAAACTCTTTGTATTTGTCCTAAGTCGATTCACTCTTAAATCACAAAGAGGTACTCGATTAGAAGCTTTTGCAATATTTTCAGCGCGTTCAGTTCCTCTCCAACTAATCAAATCCTTTGCGAGCCACAGTGGGAAAGAATGAACTTGAGCTAAGCGCGCAGCAGGATCCAAAGGCAAAGGGATCTCAATTCCAGCATCCTTGGCGCGAAGAACAGTTCGCAAAACGCCATTAACTACTGCGGCAAGGCGAGATAAGTCACTGGTTTTAGCTAGTTCAACAGTCGTATCTACAGCAGCTGCCGAAGGTATCCGCTCCATGAGTAAAAGCTGATATAAACCAACATGAAGCAACCACCGAAGACTGGGAGGTTGTTTTTTTGCAGGGACTTTTCCAAAACGATCAAGCCAACAATCCAAGAAATGGCGCTGGCGAATTGCACCATATGCCAATTCCATAACGAGACTTCTATCAACATCACTTAATGGATACTTTCTAATTACACGATCTAGAGCAGCATCTGCATAAGCACCTGCAGCAACAGCCTTCAAGACCTCCCAGGCTGCTTTCCTTGAAGAAAGACCAGTTTTACTAGAAGATTCAAAAGACATTTAGAGAGAAACTTAAGATGGAACTAAATCACTTAATCAAAAACAAAGTTTTTAAGAGGGTAATTTTTCATCTAACTTGATCCCCTCTACATAGGAAGATATATCTAAACACTAAAAGTACTCAGACAAGAGATCGCTGCAATCACTATCTGCTGGGATCCTCTCAGCACTGAAAAGATTCCTTTGTAGAAAATCCAAACCTTTTTTGGAAACTCTAATAGCTATTCTTCCAAATGCATTGACAACTCGATAACAAGGAACAAATTCATGGGCCATTCCTCTCAAGACCAAACCCACCTGTCTTGCAGGTTCATATGAATGAATAAGTTCAGCAATCTGCCCATAGGTTTTTAACTCTAATATAGGTATTAGAAAAATTGTATTAAAAAGCTTCCAACCAGAACCCCTAATTAACTAAGTAGATCAAGAACTAATAAGTTACAAACTTTATTCACATCTAGTCTGATTTCAGGGTTAGTTATTTATATATAGAATTGGGAAGATTCAAGAAAAGAAATAAGATGATTACAAATTTGCCAGTTATTACAGCTTGGCTTCCATTTGGTAATAAATTCATAATTTTCCTCTATTAATGCAAACAAGATATAAGTTCTAAAATGTCAGAGAGCAACATCTTAATCTAAAGGAAGGTTTAATATCACTTTCTATTACTACATCTGCTATGACTCATTGGTTAGGTGATGCGCTTTTAGCAATGATGTTTGCTGGCTTTTTCGTAATCTTGGCTTGGCAAATGTTCTACCCTGATGAAGATCCTGAATAGAGTGAACTCCTGAACCATCGTTACTCAAGCATATGGTTTCCACTAAAATTCAAGTTCTTAACTATGGTTAGAATGATTTAGGAGCTATTACTCTCTTTTTAGGGGACCGATAACTAATTCCTGCAAACCTATGAAAAGTTCAGAAGGAGGCAGAAGCTTTCCTTTCTGGCCAAAAGCCGAGCCTGTGATATGAAAATCATACTCTTTACCATGCCTACAGAATGCGATAATGTCTTCAAAATAAAAGCACAGATCAAACCACAATCAGATGAATAAAAATGATCTATTTGTATTATACCTTGTCGCTATCATTGTCCTTGTAGCAATAGAGATAGGCGTCTTATTTGTCTTTTGAATTGCACATAAATTCCACCTAAAGGTATTTAGAAAGATAGTTAAAGCCATCTGCAAAAGAACTTAAGGCTCATGTTAGTCTAAATGTCTAGAAGCAATTCATATCCTATTGCAAGGAGGTAAAGTTATGCGTAGTCTATTGGGAGTATGGTTAATCTTGAATCTTCCTAAGATCAACCTAATAACAATCCAGGATTCAGACAAAGAAATATCATTAATATCTATTATTAAGTAAGTTTATTTGAAATATGCCTTTATTGCCTCGCCGATTCGAAAGGTTGAAAGCTGTCTTGAAATGCCGAATGGCAGATCTAACAGTTTTAGTTGAACATGTAGAGAAACCCCATAACCTCTCTGCGATTTTGCGAAGCTGTGATGCCGTTGGAGTGCTAGAGGCACATGCAATATGCAAAAGGGGCAAAACAAGTACATTCAATAGCACAGCTCAAGGAAGTCAAAAATGGGTAAAACTTCACGAGCACTCGAATATCGAATCTGCAGTTAAAGCACTTAAAGAGAAAGGTTTCAAGCTATATGGAACTAATCTTGGCATAGAAGCAAAAGATTATCGCAAGTGTAAGTTCACTGGTCCAACTGCATTCGTTTTAGGGGCAGAGAAATGGGGATTAAGTGAATATGCAACTAATTTAATGGATCAGTCAATTTTTATTCCAATGCGAGGAATGGTTCAATCGCTAAATGTATCTGTAGCTGGAGCGACATTACTATTCGAAGCGCTGCGACAAAGACAAGAAGAAAAGCTTGTTCCAGAATCAGGTGAAGGTCTAACTAGGGAGTTATATGAACAAACTATTTTCGAGTGGGCATATCCAGAAGTAGCAGAATGGTGTAAATATAAAGGGAGAGGATACCCTAAGCTTAACGAATTAGGAGAGATACTAGAAGTCTTACCTAGGACAATAAAGCTACCTCACTGATTAAATTATATAGGCAACTAATTAACCTCTTGGAAGTTTTCACTTCTCTCCGAAATCCAACCTTCCAGTCCATCCCCTATAAAAGATAATCCAAGAACCAATACAAACATTGCCATGCCTGGATATAAAGCTGTCCACCAAATACCCGTAGGCAATGCAGAAAGTGCAAGGTTTAAATCACTCCCCCACTCTGGTACTGTTTCAGGCAAACCTAAACCAAGGAAGCCAAGTCCACCTAATATTAAAACAGCATCTGCAGCATTTAATGTTAATAGTACTGGGACAGAATTAATTACATTACGCAATAGATATTTTCGAATTATCCAGAAAGGCCCAGCACCAATTGCACGAGCAGCCTCAACAAATAATTCCGATTTAACTTGAGCTGTCTGATTTCTTACAACACGAAAATACTGAGGAATATAAACAACACATAATGCAACTGCTGCATTAGGAATGCCTCTCCCCAGCAAAAAAGCCATAACAACTGACAACAATAAGACAGGAACGGCATACAAAGTATCCATTATTAGAACTAATACCCTGTCAACCAACCCGCCTAAATAACCACTTAGCATCCCCAAGGGGACTCCTACCAAAAGCGCAAGTATTACTGCAAGAAAAACAACTTGCAGTGCTACAACACTGCCTTCCAAGGTTCTAACACAAACATCTCTCCCTAGTCGGTCTGTGCCACACCAATGACTAAAAGAAGGCGGAGCGTAAATGGGATTCTCCAATCCAAAGTTGGGGTCAGGTAATAATCCAAAATCAGAAAGGATAGGAGTTGCAATTGCAGCAAGCAAATAGAAGCTCAATATCACAATTCCCCAACAAGCCATTCGAGCAGAAAGACTTGTTTTTCCTAGAAACCTTCTCAAAGCAAAAAGTCAATAGACCATTCAAGACTAAAATTAACTTACAAAATAGAAATACTGACCAAAAAAGGCTTAAATGTAATTGCGAACCAATCTGAACATGCATTCAAAGGAACACGGCCTCACAGTAGGCGAGCTAACCATGACTATTGGGGTATTGATTGTTGCAGGCCTAATATGGACAACAATAAGTAAAAAAGAAGACTCTAAGGATTTATCTAACAACTATGTGCAATACAAGCTTGCAAAATCACACACGGATTCCCAATCTAATCCATATCAAATAATTATAAATAAAAGAGAAATATGATTATTAATTGGAGGGTCTCTTTCAGTTATTGATTTAATTTCAAAACTGCCATAAATGCTTCTTGTGGCACATCAACTTTACCCATGGCTTTCATTCTCTTCTTTCCTTTAGCTTGTTTTTTAAGAAGCTTCTTCTTTCTAGATATATCACCTCCATAACATTTAGCCAAAACATCCTTACGCATTGCACTAATGCTTTCACTAGCAATAATTCGGCTCCCAATAGAAGCCTGCAGGGGGATTTTAAACTGTTGACGAGGAATAAGCTCCTTAAGTTTTTCTACTAAACCTTTACCAACGCTATAAGCCTTATCCCTGTGAACAATAGTAGTTAATGGGTCGGCTTTTTCTGAATTGATTAAAACATCAAGGCGCACTAAATCATTCCTCCTGTATCCAATCAGGTGATATTCCATAGATGCATATCCCTTCGTTCGACTCTTCATCTGGTCAAAGAAATCAGTTACCACCTCAGCCAATGGGATTTCATAAGTCAATGTCACACGATCCACTGTTATATATTTCATATCAACAAAGTCACCTCGCCTTTCCTGACAAAGTCCCATAAGAGTCCCGTTGTAATCATTAGGGGCATAAATTTCCATACGCACATATGGTTCTTCTATCGATTCTCGTTTTTGTGGATCAGGCAAGGTGGCAGGATTATCGATCATCAAGATTTCCCCATTCAGCAAATTCACTTGATAAATCACTGAAGGAGCAGTAACAATCAAGTCCAAGTCATATTCACGCTCCAATCGCTCCTGAACAATCTCCATATGAAGGAGTCCGAGGAATCCACAGCGAAATCCAAACCCCATAGCACTACTTGTTTCGGGCTCATACTGCAATGCAGCATCAGAAAGCTGAAGCTTTTCTAGTGCTTCTCTTAGGTCAGGATATTGATCTGCATCTGTAGGAAATAGTCCACAAAAAACCATAGGTTTTGCCTCTGTGTAACCAGGCAAAGGATCTTTGGCGGGAATATTTAGCAACGTAATAGTGTCACCTACTCTTGCATCAGCGACAGCCTTAATAGAAGCTGCCAGATATCCAACTTCCCCAGCATGTAATCCATCAACTTTGCACTCATCAGGAGCCATTACTCCAATTTCATCAAGCTCATAGCTCTTTTTACTAGCCATTAGAAGAATTTTATCTTTAATACTTATCCCACCAGTAATCACACGAAAATAAACTATTACCCCCCTATAAGGATCATAATAAGAATCAAATATTAAAGCCTTAGTAGGCTGATCTACATCCTCGGTAGGAGGAGGGACTCGATCTACCACTGCTTGAAGGATATCTTTAACCCCAACCCCAGTCTTCGCCGAGCAAGTAATTGCCTTAGAAGTGTCTAAGCCAATAACGGCCTCTATTTCTTGTTTAATTTTATCTGGGTCGGAACCAGGAAGATCAACCTTATTTAGCACTGGAATAATTTCCAGATCATTCTCTAATGCAAGGTAAACATTCGCCAAGGTTTGTGCTTCAACACCTTGACTGGCATCAACAACCAACAAGGCACCTTCGCAAGCCTGCAAGGAACGACTTACTTCATAGGAGAAATCAACATGACCGGGAGTATCAATAAGGTTAAGTACATATCTTTCACCATCAATTGCCGTGTAGTTCATCCTTGCAGCCTGTAGTTTGATAGTTATTCCTCTTTCTCTTTCAAGATCCATATTGTCTAAGAACTGATCTTGCATGTCCCTCCCAGCCACAGTTCCGGTGTCTTGCAAAAGCCTGTCCGCAAGTGTCGACTTGCCGTGATCAATATGTGCAATTATGCAAAAGTTCCTCAATCGAGAAACGGGAACATCAGTCATGCGGTTACTAATTGCCGACTCAGGTGT
>QCRS01000031.1 GCA_003211755.1 Prochlorococcus sp. AG-463-F15
TCCCGATTATGTTCCCCTAGATACTGACCTATTAGCCTGTTTCAAGGTTACTGGGCAGGAAGGAGTTCCTAGAGAGGAAGTTGCGGCTGCTGTAGCTGCTGAATCCTCTACAGGTACCTGGTCCACAGTTTGGTCTGAACTTCTAACTGACCTTGAATTTTATAAAGGTCGTTGTTATCGGATCGAAGATGTACCTGGAGACAATGAATCTTTTTATGCATTCATTGCTTACCCTCTTGACCTTTTTGAAGAAGGATCGATAACCAACGTACTGACTTCTTTAGTCGGTAACGTTTTCGGGTTTAAGGCTCTAAGACATCTCCGCCTTGAGGACATACGTTTCCCCATGGCCTTTATTAAGACCTGTGGTGGACCTCCTAACGGGATTCAAGTTGAGCGTGACCGATTAAATAAGTATGGTCGCCCTCTCCTTGGTTGCACTATCAAGCCAAAACTAGGCCTTTCTGGTAAGAATTACGGAAGAGTCGTATATGAGTGCCTTCGTGGTGGGCTGGACCTTACGAAGGATGATGAAAACATCAACTCTCAGCCTTTCCAGCGATGGAGAGAGCGTTTCGAGTTTGTTGCTGAAGCTGTGAAGCTTGCTCAACAGGAAACTGGTGAAGTCAAAGGACATTACCTCAATTGCACAGCAACTACTCCTGAAGAGATGTATGCACGTGCTGAGTTCGCTAAAGAACTCGACATGCCAATCATCATGCATGACTACATCACAGGTGGCTTTACTGCTAACACAGGTTTAGCTAACTGGTGCAGGAATAACGGGATGTTGCTTCACATTCACCGTGCAATGCATGCGGTTATTGACCGTCACCCTAAGCATGGTATTCACTTCCGTGTTCTTGCTAAGTGCTTGCGCCTTTCAGGCGGTGACCAGCTTCACACAGGAACTGTTGTTGGAAAGCTAGAAGGTGATCGTCAGACCACCCTTGGCTTTATCGACAACCTGCGTGAATCATTTGTTCCAGAAGATCGCTCACGCGGTAATTTCTTTGATCAGGATTGGGGCTCCATGCCTGGTGTATTTGCTGTTGCCTCTGGTGGTATTCACGTTTGGCACATGCCAGCTTTGCTCGCAATCTTTGGGGATGACTCTTGTTTGCAGTTCGGTGGTGGTACCCATGGTCATCCATGGGGATCAGCTGCTGGTGCAGCAGCAAACCGAGTAGCTCTCGAAGCTTGTGTTAAGGCAAGAAACTCAGGTAGAGAGATAGAAAAAGAAAGTAGGGACATCCTTACGGAAGCTGCTAAGCATAGTCCTGAGCTGGCGATTGCACTTGAGACCTGGAAGGAGATCAAGTTCGAATTCGACACAGTCGACAAGCTCGACGTTCAATAACTATTTAAGAGGAGGCTTCTGCCTCCTCAAGCTTCTTTCTTAAATTTTAAGTCGCCGATTAATCTTATCGGCATTTGTACACTCACACTCCCAGGTTCACCATGCCTTTTCAGAGCACCGTTGGTGACTACCAAACAGTCGCCACCTTAGAAACTTTCGGCTTCCTCCCGCCGATGTCCCAGGATGAAATCTACGATCAAATTGCATACATTATTGCGCAAGGTTGGAGCCCTGTTATTGAGCACGTTCACCCAAGTGGTTCTATGCAGACCTATTGGTCTTATTGGAAGTTGCCCTTCTTTGGCGAGAAGGATCTGAATGTAGTCGTTAGTGAGCTCGAGGCTTGTCATCGTGCATACCCTGATCACCATGTACGCATGGTTGGATATGACGCTTATACCCAAAGTCAGGGTACTTGCTTCGTAGTCTTCGAAGGTCGCTGATTAGCTCTAACTAAATGTATAGCCTCTATTTCTCTTTAGAGGCTATCTACTTCTCTTCGAGAAGATTGATTCCTTCTCTCTTTAAGACATTATTTTTGGGCGGTTATGGCAAAACAATCCAGTCGAGAATTAGCACTTGAGCGCCGCAAGGCTCTTAGTGATGGAGGCAAGAAAGCCTCTTCCTTGATTACATCAAGTCCTAACCGAGTACGTACTTCTGAGGATGCACGTGTAACTAGAACCAGTGAATCTTTCGTTAGATCACCAAATAAGCACTCGAAACCAGCTCCAAATAATGTCCCCTCTAGTTCAACTTCTTCAAGTGTTTCATCTAGCCATAGACAAATAAAACCCGTAAGTCAACCTAGCCGCGAATTAGTACTAGCCAGGCGTGAAGCACTTTCTAAAAGAGGTAAATCTGCCGATACAAGTAAAGATCGAACACGTATAGGCACTGAAAATCACTCGTCTACAGCAGTATCCTCGGCGGCTAAAAGTAATGGACCGAAGAAAGTCTCTCTTGAGAGTGACGATATTAATCCTTCTAGCTCTTCAACTCCTTTGAGTCTTTCTAGTAGATCGTCAAATTCAAGGAATGGCGACAGAAGGAATAATACAAAACGTAGAGCGATAGAGAATACGAGCCGAGCACTTGTATTGGCACGGCGTGAAGCACAGTCTAAACATGGTAAAAAGGCAGGTAAGCAACCAACGTCTCCTGCATCACTTGCTCGACAGGGTGACCCTGATTTGACTACTCGTGAGATTGCACAAAGAGTTCGTGAACTTCGAAGTAAAAGTGGTGCTACTGGCAAGCAACGTTCTTGTGTAACACGTCCTTGTGGCCCTAATAGAAATGGATCTAAGCAGGTTGCTGATGTTGATGCTCACTGGAAAGTTGGATTAAGTAATACCACTTCCGGTCAATTAGTCACTGGTACCCAGGCGAACAGATCGAAAAAAACGACTGGTAACGAGGCGAGTACTTGTAGATCAATTACTGGAACCCAATACCTGGGATCAGAAGTTTTTGATAGTTTCTGCCAGTCGACTCCATCACAAGGTCAACCTCCCAAAGTTGGAGTTACGAATACAACCCATGGCAATAGGGTTACTGGCAATGAAGTTGGTCGTTCGGAAAAAGTTACTGGTGACGAGCCTGGAACTTGTAAGTCTTTGACAGGTACTGAATACATCTCAGCTAATCAATCAAATACCTTTTGTGGAGGAGTTCAACCTTCTCCTCGCAAAGTTGGACAGAGCCTCACCCTTGATGGCAGAAAGGTTAGTGGCGTGATGGTTGGTCGCTCTGCAAATGTCACAGGTGACGAGGCTGGTTCGAATAAAGGACTTACAGGGGATCAGTATTTGGGTGCTGACCCATTACCTGAGGGAAGATCTGCTGAAAAGGTTGGGTCTTTTCACACTCTTAGGGGAGCAGGTGTAACCGGCACAAATGTTGCTCGCTCAGAGTTTGTTACGGGTAATGAGCCTGGTAGCTGTAAGCGTGTTACCGGTGATGAATATGTTGGGACTCAGCAGTATCAGTCATTTTGTGGTGATAGGCCTGGCCCAGAAGCTGCAAAAGTTGGTTTGAGTTTGACTAATAAGTCGCAATCTGTGAGTGGAACACTTACAGGAAGGTCAGATCTTGTCACTGGCGATGAGCCGGGTACCTGTAAAGCTGTAACAGGAACTCCTTACGCTGGAATGGAACAAGCTAATGATTGGTGTAATAGTCGGAATATTGAAGAAATTCAGCAGCGGACTCCAAAAAGATTGGGTACCCCAGGTGCTTTGATGACAGGCCAGCAACCTGGAGTTGGTGGAGTCATGACAGGAGCCCATAAAGGAGCTTGTGAACCCTTAACAGGTACTCCTTATGTTGGTGCAGATCAGCTTTCTAAAGCCTGTGGTTCAAAGGCTCCTTCTGGAAGTTCTGATTATCAGAATTCCTCAGGCAGTGGTTTTGGTTCTGATTTCAGTATTCAATCTCCAGCCAAGGCTGCTCAATTGCAGCGTGAACAGCAGCTTGCTGTAACGGGGATAAGTTATGAAGATGGCTCAAAGATTACTGGCCCCTTTGATATGGCACCTGAAAAGGTGACTGGTACAGAGCAGTTTCGATTTGATAGAAATAAACGTGAGTTCAATTCCAATTCTGTTTCAGCGGATGAGACTATAAGTAAAGATGAGGGATCTCGCCCTGGTTCAAGAATTACTGGCGAAGGGCAATCAGCTGGTTTAAATATCACTGGTGACGATTGGGCCCGCGGTGAACAGGTCACAGGTACTGAAGGAGCTTCTGCACGCAGACGTAACCCAACTCGTCCAGGACCTATGACTGTGATGCCGGCAAATCAAAAGAAAAGGAATGAGGAACTTTCTAAACCAGATTTTCTTATCACTGGATCTAGCGGTAACACTAGGGATGGACAACTCGTCACTTTCTCTGGTGGAGCAAGGGGTTGAGTGATTGATGCCTCTTCGCAACTTAGCTAGAATCTCTGAACGTTCAAATGGACCTACTGCTCCTCGTAAACGTCATCTCTCTGCGGAGGAGCAACAATTCATAGTCAATGATGATAATTTGACGCGTCATGAAAGAGGCTCTTCTCATCCGTTAACCAATTCTTCTGCTAATCATGAACTCCAGTCGTATGAAGTTGAGGTAAAAGGAAAATTTGATCGAATCGTCCCTCTTCTTAAAAGGATCTCTGAACTCCAACATCATCATGATTTTGTTGGCCAAGCCCAACATCTAACTAGATCTGAACTCGGATTTGAACTCCCTAACCATGTTTTAGATAAGGCTTGGGTAAGGCCTATAGATATGAGGGCATTGTTTGCTTGGTGCGTTTTTCAAGTACACAAACAATCTAGTGATCATTTTTTTGAATCGGACCCATTACATGGTTCGGAGCAAAGTAATGAAGCCAAGCTTTTTCAATCTTTTCTATCAGACTGTGGCTTTCACCTTTTAGACATTACCCCTTGCTCAGATGGGCGTCTTGCCCATTCAATAGCATATGTTCTTCGCATTCCTTTTAGTGCAGTGCGCCGTAGATCTCATGCAGGAGCCCTTTTTGACATTGAAAACACTGTGAATCGTTGGGTTAAGACTGAGCACCGTAGATATCGCGAGGGTATTCCTAATCCTGCTCAAACCCCTACGCGCTACTTGAAGGTCGTTACCTATCACTTCAGCTCTGTTGACCCCTCTCATCAAGGTTGTGCCGCTCATGGGAGTGATGATGAGGTAGCAGCAAGAGCAGGGCTTCAACGACTACTTGATTTCCGTGAATCCATTGAAAATAGTTTTTGCTGTGGTGCATCCGTGGACCTACTCCTTATTGGGCTTGATACAGATACGGATGCAATTCGAGTTCATGTCCCTTCTGTAGATAGCAAAATCATTCTTGATAAATGGGTCTGTGCTTTAGATCTCTACAAAGAGACGGAATCATTATCAGAGGGGGATGCAATACAAAGAATCTCGATGAGAGTCGAATCGAGTGCCTCTGCAAAACCTGACAAAGGTATGGTGAACTTCATCACGAGATTGATATCTAATAATATTTCGCAGATTGATTATGTTCGTCGATTTAATAATGGCTCTTATCTGGATGTAGGACATGCTGAAAGATTTATTGGTGTAGGGATTGGTTTTAAGGAGGTGCACCTAAGGAATCTCACTTACTTCTCACATCTTGATACTGTTGAGGAGGGGGCACCTGATTTGGATGTTGGTGTGAAAATTTTTACAGGATTAAACATAGCTAGAGATCTCCCTATACCTGTTGTTATCCGTTTTGATTACTCAGGGAAGGTGCCAGGTGCAAGAGAACGTGCAATAGTTGATTGTCGTCGTATTAATGAGGCAATTGCATTGCGTTATCGGGATTTGGTAGTCGATGGATTGCTGCATACTTTTCTTACCATTAGAGATCGAGATCAAACAGTCCCTGCAGAAGTTGTAGGGTCTTCTCTCGATCCTTCACTCAAGGAGGTTCACTGACATGTTGATTTGCAAAGTCCTAAAGCCACTTGTATCAACCAATAGAATTCCTGGGCTTGAACATAAACACCTTCAGGTTGTACTTGACGGTAGTTCGAAAAAGGTAGCTGTTGATGCCGTGGGTTGCAAACCTGATGACTGGGTTATTTGTGTAGGAAGTTCTGCCGCTAGGGAAGCGGCAGGAAGTAAGTCCTATCCAAGTGACCTGACAATTATTGGGATTATTGATTATTGGGATCCCGATGCTCCTAAGCCACCTCAAGGGAGTTCTGGTTAATGGAAATCATGCAAGTTGTGGGGCGAATGGTCTGTACTCAAAGAGCGGCAGGTCTAAATCATATGGATCTACGCATACTTCGCAATAACAGTGGTAAACAGCTCGTAGCAGTGGATCCTGTTGGTGCTCGAGAAGGTAACTGGGTTTTTACTGCCACTGGTACGGCCGCACGCTTTGCTTGCCCAAATCCTGCCACACAAACTGATTTAACTATTGAGGGAATTATCGATTATTGGTCACCAGATGGATAGGTTTCGTTTGATTTGATTATTTGCTCTTTTTTATCGCTTTAAATCTATGACCAATTCATCAGCTTCTTCCTCCTCTAAGGCTTCCAATCAAACAGTTGATGTATCTCCTGTCGCGAATACAAAAAAAACCTCTTCAGGTTCTATGGATGTACCCAAGAGCTCTAAGAATTCAGCAGCTAAAACAAGTAGTACTTCTGGTTCAAAAGGAAGCTCTAGATCATCCTCTAATGATCCTTCTGGAGGGAAAGGTGGAGCTTCGACTGGATCTCCCAAGCTCTCTCCTAAATTCTCTACCGAGGTCAGGAAAGGCATTGCTCTTGGGATGATTGAAACTCGTGGAATGGTTCCGGCAATAGAAGCAGCTGATGCCATGACAAAGGCTGCTGAAGTCATTCTTGTTTCTAGAGAATATGTTGGTGGCGGTTATGTCACGGTTATGGTTCGCGGTGAGACAGGGGCAGTCAATGCTTCCGTTCGGGCTGGTGCAGATGCTTGTGAACGAGTTGGAGATGGCCTCGTTGCAGCACATATTATTGCGCGTCCTGATGTTGAAGTGGAACCTGTTTTGGTGGCAAGTGGTGCTACACGTCGGTACTAAAAATTTTGAAAACTTTTAGTACCTTTAACATATTTCGGTGATTATGCTTTTGCTCTATGTTCAGCAAGTAATAGTTCGATCTTCTTATGAATAAATGGGATCAAAGAACTCGACCTCATCGGCTTGAGAGACGATTTGAGTTTGAAACCTATCAAGCAACAAGGGATTTCTTGGATAATCTTGGAGATTTGAGTGAGTCCAAAAAGATTTTCCCAGACATTAGTTTTGGAAGAACCTATGTAAATATCACGCTACGCCCAGTGAGTGAAGAGGAAGGGGCTGAGATAACACAAGTTGAGTACAAATTTGCATCAGAGATAGATGGACTCCTCTATTAATCTTTCTGCAGAATATGTCGACTCTGGTGTTGCTGATGTTCTCAAGCAACTAGATCTAGAGCTAATTGGATTGAATCCTGTTAAAACTCGGATTAAAGAAATTGCAGCGTTACTTTTGGTTGAACGGGTCAGACAAAATCTTGATCTTGCTACTACTAAACCTGTTCTACATATGTCTTTTACTGGTAGACCAGGTACAGGTAAAACTACTGTTGCTCAAAAAATCTCAGAGATATTGTATAGGCTTGGTTACCTGCGCAAGGGACATGTTGTAACAGTCACTAGGGATGACTTAGTTGGACAATATGTTGGACATACTGCACCTAAAACAAAAGAGATGATAAAAAGAGCTCAAGGAGGTGTGCTTTTTATTGATGAGGCTTATTACCTTTATAAGTCAGGGAATGAAAGAGATTATGGAGCTGAAGCTATTGAGATCCTTTTGCAAGACATGGAGGGTCAAAGGGATGGCTTTTTGGTTATATTTGCTGGCTATAAGGACCAAATGGAAACCTTTTATAGATCGAATCCAGGCCTTTATTCACGCGTGGCTCATCATATTGACTTTCCGGATTACACCAATCAGGAATTAATGGAAATAGCTAATTTATTTTTAACAGAACAAAATTATTCTTTTAGTAAAGAGGCTTCAATAGTTTTTGAAGATTACATAGATCTCCGCCGCAACCTCCCTTTCTTTGCTAATGCTCGTTCTATTAGGAATGCTCTTGATCGAATACGTTTGAGACAGGCGAATCGTCTTTTTTCTCGTAAAGATGAGAACCTAAGTCGTGAAGATCTTATGACTATTGAGGCCTCTGATATTAAGGCAAGTAGAGTCTTTAAAGGTGAAATTGAAGGGCACGACTTGGCTGATCCAAAAAGAAATGATTCCTAAATATTGGTTTTAAATGCCTGCATCATCATCTTTGGGTTGTTCAAGATCGCGTTTTATTAAAACCATCAAATATGAGGGAGCTTTGTAGCGTCCCGGAAGACATCTGTTTAGTGTCTCTAGGTGGCTCCAGCAAACTGTTCGCTGGATTTCTTTCTCACTCCGTCCTTCTTGCAAAAGACGTCTCAGTGCTTTGCAATAAAGCGGATAGCCAGCCTCGAGTTCCCCAATGGTCAGCTTGGCCGCAGGCATGATCAGTCGCAGTTAGAGACTTAATTTAGACAATCATGGGTCCACATCGCAAAGTGGTATTTGGTGGTGTTGTGTATTCGTTGGGCCTCAAACTGTATTCATAGGGAGTTCAAACGATGAGACGGGAGTGAGAGATTCTTTACAAACTTAGTTATTTCAATGGATCTCAGCGTTTAGGGTGAAACTCCTAATAGAAATCGAATTTAGAAATCAAAGTTAATTTTCCCGGGTCTTCGACACTTTTATCCCAACCATGCGATGCAATCAATTTCCACTCGCGCCCCTTTTGGTAAGGCAGCAACTTGCACACATGCTCTTGCTGGACTGGGCTTTGCTGCAAAGGTTTCTGAATAAATCCTATTTACCTTTTCGAAATCCTTTAGATCCACTAAGTAAATCGTCGTCTTCACTACTTGGGAGGGCTTGGCTCCTGCAGCATTTAAAACTGCCTTTAAGTTTTTAAGTACTTGATGAGTTTCAGCTTCTATATCTCCTCCTCCAACCATCGTCCCGTTGAATGGGTCTAGTGGAATTTGTCCAGAGCAGTAAAGCCACTCACCAGCAAGAACTGCTTGGCTATAAGGTCCAACTGGGGCTGGGGCTGATTTAGTGATAATTGCTTGTGTAGATGATGAATTCATAGAAAGCAAGGCTTGCTATTCCTGATAAGAGTATTATTTTTATAGCCTATTAAACTTAGGATAGTTTATTTCAAAGAAATAGTGTTTTAATTATAATTAATCATTCCAACTAATTAATTGATTATATTTTACTAATTGCTTGTTTCGACTTTTATTTCATATGTGACTAAACTCTTTAATTATTATACTTTATTTGTGTATTCTGATTGAGATATTCTTATGTGGTTTATTCTTGCCAATTATCCTTATGGATGCGCAGTCTGGAAAACTCTTCTATAGTTTTAGCACGCATGAATAGATTTGTTCTTCTCTCTTCACCAATAGTACTAGGTAATGATAGTAAACCTTCTTCCCTTGCCCTTCTGACATTGTTTAGCCTTTGCCTGATTAGTAAGTCTTGAGGTTGAATCGAGATTGCCCATCGAAGATTAGCTTCCGTATATTCATGAGCACAATATACTTTTGTGTTGTCAGGTAACTTATTAAGAAGGCTTAAAGCTTTATGCATTTCTTCAGCTGTTCCCTCAAATAGTCGACCGCAGCCTCCTCCAAATAAAGTGTCTCCACAAAACAAGGAAGGTTCACTAGATACCCCTCTTAAAGGTGGAATATAGTAAGCAATGTGGGCTCTAGTATGTCCTGCAACATCTAAAACATTTATTGAGCATCCCATGAGAGAGAACTCGTCTTTATCAACAACAGATATTGTTTGGAATGGTATACGACTTTTATCAGCTTTTGATGCAACAACATTGATGCCGGGCCATTTATTTAATAGCTCTTCTGTACCACCAATATGATCATCATGATGATGAGTTTGCAGAACTCCTAACAGTTTGACTCCTCTGGTATTGAGCCACAATTCAACTGGTTCAGAAATTGAAGGGTCAACTACTACAGCATTATTGCCTCTAACCCATATCCAGATAATGTTGTCGGTTAATACAGGAATTCCATGTATTGAGTAGCTGTTTTTTCCTTTGTCCATAGCTTTTGAGGGTAGGTAAATCGTTAAAGTTCAAGTCGGTGAGTTAATCCATGATCACAGTTGCACTTGCTAAGGGAGCTTTGCTCAAGGATTCTGTATCTCGTTTTGAGAAGGCAGGACTTGACTTTTCCTCGGTTTTAGAATCAGGGAATAGACAGTTGATGGTCCCTTCTCCTTGTGGGCGCGCACGAGCACTTCTTGTACGCAATGGAGATGTGCCTGTTTATGTTGCATATGGTCAAGCTCAATTAGGGGTCGTTGGTTATGACGTACTGAGAGAGCAGCAAATGCCCCTTGCTCAATTGGTTGATCTTGGATTTGGGGAATGTCATATGGCTGTGGCAGTGAAAAATAACAGTGGGTATGAGAGGGCTGCTGATTTGCCTCCTCATTGCAGAGTCGCGAGCAAATTTACACACTGTGCAAGATCATTTTTTGATGGGCTAGAGCTCCCTGTTGAACTTGTTCATTTGACCGGGTCTGTTGAGCTTGGGCCAATGACAGGTATGACTGAAGCCATTGTTGATTTAGTCGCTACAGGACGTACTCTTCGTGACAATGGCTTGGTGGCAATTGAAGAGCTTTTTCATTCAACTGCTCGCTTGGTTGGGAATCCACTTGCCTTGAGAATGGATCGTGGTGAACTTAGAGCAATTATTGAAGCAATTCGAACTGAGGGAAACTTATCAGAGGGTCTTATCTAATGGCCTCAAATGATTTCCAGAGGGTAAAACGTTTAGGACGATATCTTCGGCAAGACAAAAAGAGATTATTAATAATTCTTCTGATTCTGTTTCCAGTTGCCTTGGCCGGGGCTATTCAGCCTCTTTTGGTAGGTCAAGCAATAAGTGTTTTAAGAGGTGAGGCAACTCTTGCTTTCTTAAATAACTTGCCGCTGAGATCGGCCATACGACTGTTGATAAGTGTGCTGCTTATATCTGTTCTATTCCGATTGGTTTTGCAGGGTTATCAGACTTACAACATTCAGGCAGTAGGTCAAAGACTTACTGCGCGAATTAGGGATGATCTTTTTTCTCATTCAATGGCCTTGTCGTTACGTTTTCACGACCGAATGCCTGTCGGGAAGTTGTTAACTCGTCTCACTAGTGATGTAGATGCTTTAGCTGAAGTTTTTGGAAGTGGTGCTGTAGGTGTACTTGCAGATGTCGTAAGTCTTTTTGTTATTGCAGTCACAATGCTCCTTGTTGATTGGCGTCTCGGAATATTACTTTTATGTACACAAGTCCCAGTTACAATATTCATTCTGTGGCTGCAAAAAAGGTACAGAAGAGCTAACTATCGTGTAAGAGAAGAGTTGTCTCAACTCAACGCTGACTTCCAAGAGAATCTTCAAGGAATTGAAGTTGTTCAAATGTTTCGAAGAGAAGGTATTAATGGAGATAAATTCAATAAAACAGGTAGAACTTATCGTCGGGCTGTTAATGGGACAATCTTTTATGACAGTAGTATTTCAGCCTTTATTGAATGGGTTTCATTGGCCGCAGTGGCATTAGTTCTTGCTTTGGGTGGCTGGATGGTAACAGCAGGATTAATGGGATTAGGTACTCTTACAACTTTTATACTATATTCACAGCGATTGTTCGATCCTCTTCGCCAATTAGCGGAAAGGTTCACTCAAATCCAAGGTGGATTGACTGCAGTTGAGAGAATTGGTGAATTATTAGAAGAGAGAGTTGAAATTGTTGATCGAAAAACTTATGGTTCAACTTCATATAAGTCAGCTGATTCCTCAAAGAAACAATTAGGAGAAGTTATATTTGATAAAGTTAGTTTCTCCTATAGACCTGATGAGCCAATTCTTCAAGACCTTAGTTTTAGAATTGCGCCAGGTGAAAACGTTGCACTTGTAGGGCCGACAGGCTCTGGAAAAACTACATTGATCAGGTTGCTGTGCAGATTATATGAACCCCAAAATGGAAGGATCTTGATTGATGGGGAAAATATTAAGGATATTCCAATCTCTTATTTACGTAAACAATTGGGTGTAGTCCTTCAAGATACATTTTTGTTTAGTGGAAATGTCGCAGATAATCTTCGTTTGGATAAACCTATTGATGATGATCGCTTGGTGGAAATATGTAGAGAACTTGGACTACAATTTCTCTTGAATAGACTGCCAAGAGGTTTGAATACAGAATTGAGAGAAAGGGGGGGGAATCTTTCTTCTGGTGAACGTCAGTTGTTATCTGTAGCAAGAGTTGCCATACGTAATCCTAGGGTTTTGATAATGGATGAAGCTACAGCTTTCATGGATCCTTCAACGGAAGCCACATTGCAAAGGGATTTAGATCGTTTGTTGGAGAAAAGGACAGCTTTAGTTATTGCTCATCGACTTGCAACTGTTGAATCAGCTGATCGAATATTAGTTTTGAGGAGGGGTGAGCTTATTGAACAAGGAACACATCAGGAGCTTCGGGCTCTTGGAGGCCTTTATTCTCAATTGGCTGACTTGCAAGAGCGTGGTTTAGCGAAACTTTGATTAAAGAAATTCCTATAAATAATTTTTCACAATGATCAATACAGTAAGCCAAAGGTTTGATCCTCTCATCTTCACCTATGACTTTGGAAATTGAGAGTGTTTATGGAGAAGGAGCATGTGAATGTGCTTCTCCTGATAAGCAAGTTTCTTTCGTTTTTAGTCAAACAAGGCCTTTCGATTTGGTTGAGCTTGAACAGTTGCTTCAATCTGTCGGGTGGAGCCAAAGACCAGTCGGAAAGGTTCGAAGAGCACTTGATAGTAGTTTGCTCAAGGTAGGTTTATGGAAGCACGATCCTTGTTTCCCAAGGCTTATAGGCTTTGCCAGGTGTACTGGTGATGGAGTGATTGATGCCACCGTATGGGATGTGGCTATACATCCTATTTATCAAGGTTTTGGGCTGGGCAAGCAACTTATGGCTTATGTCAACAGATCACTCCACGATATTGGCGTTAGAAGAATTACATTGTTTGCTGATCCTGGTGTAGTGAGTTTCTATAAAAGTCAGGGTTGGATTCTTGAGCCAAAAGGACATCGATGTGCTTTTTGGTATGCAAATTGACAATCACAAAATTATTATTGCTAGGGACTGATTATTTATCTAATTAGGCATTATTGTTAAATTAGTACTATTATAACTCTCGTCTAAAATTCTTATAGATAATCTAATATTAATCTCTATGAAGTCATCTTCGCTCATTATAGTAAAGACAAGCAAGCTTTTTCGAGTCTTCTCCTTTCTTCCAGCGTCCCCTTAGTTGTGCATTTTTCCAGGCTTTTCTTAAAACACTGATGTTCTCCCAGCGACGCTCATTACTGTAAAGAGGGATCCCAAGACTTTTGAGATTGACTTCCTTAGATAGGCACATTATAAAGTCAAGATCTTCCATTAAATAAAGTGGCTTATAGCCACCAATCTTATTGTATAAAGCC
>QCRS01000032.1 GCA_003211755.1 Prochlorococcus sp. AG-463-F15
AGTCTAAGGGCAATTCACTTTGCTTGTCTTCGGATTTGAGCTTCAAGGTGAGGATGATTTGTTTATCTTCGATGCGAGGACGCCCTGATTTCAGATTTCTATATCGGTTTAGCTGAAGTCCTGCAAGAAACTTCAAGAAATCTTGTCTGCTGACATGTTGCCGATAATTTTTTGAAGTGAGCAGATAAGCAGCATCAATTCTGCCTTCGGCTATTTGATTGAAGAATTTTTTGACCAGTGGGTTTATGCCTCTTGCTCCTATTACAAGTTTTACGGCATTTACTGTCCAGAAGATCAATAGTCCTCCAGCTCCCGCTAATAGGGCTTTGGTACCGATTTCCTTTACTAGAGCCCCATCCATTGGCTGAATGCAATTGATTAGAGAGTCTGACTTATTAACTGAAGAAACGAGATACTTTCAGAGGTAGTAATTTTTCGCCAGACTGGCAAAACCTGAGCTAGGGCAATGCCCAGCCTCTTTAATGCCACTGGTTCCACTGTTACCACTTTTTCATGATTTTAATCGTCAGCACTTTGAGGAGTCTTTAACTGTTGGCTCAAAGCCAATTGTTTCTGTTCGATGGAGTGATGGACGTTTGAGGAAGACAGCTGGTTTTTATCGTAGGAGTCAAAGTTTTTTTGAAAAGCCAAGATCTGAGATTGTTTTATCGAGACCTCTTTTGCAAAAGCTGCCTCAGATAGCTATTGAAAGCACTCTTTGTCATGAAATGATCCATGCCTGGATTGATTTGGTCTTGCATGTAAGAGAAGGTCATGGCCGCCATTTTCACTCTCGGATGGCTGCTATTAATGCTGCTCAAAATAGATTTGAGGTGAGCGTTTTGCATCAATTTCCTTTACCTGTAGAGCTTCCTAAGTGGTGGGCTGTATGCCCTAAATGTGGACTTCGTACTCCGTACAAACGGCGAGTAACAGGAGTTGCTTGTAGACAATGTTGCAACACTTACCATGGCGGTTGTTGGAATGAAAGTTGTCTCTTGACCTATGAAGCTGCTGGACAGGAGGCTTGAAGTGGAGGTGTTCTTTTTCGTTCTAGTGATTAGTGGGTTCTCGATTGCTTTAATTGGATGCCAAAGAGAGCTTTGGTTGCAAAGTAGGCGACGTTAAACTTTTCAAATGGATTCAGATCGATCAAAACAGCTGAGACGTCAAGGCCTCAGACAGCCTCTAGACCGTCGCGTTGATAATTGGATAGAGACTGGGCGTCGGGTTGTAGATGGTGTGGCTGGGAATCGCCCTGGGATACGTAGGACAAGTGGATCACGCCTTTCGGGGAAGAGTTTGGATCAGGTAGGCCGATGGGTAGGTGACAAGCTTGATTGGTTTCTTGAAGATGAGGATGAATGGATGGATCCCAAGTACACAGATTCACAGGCTTCTTATTCCAGTAGCAAAAAGCCTTTAGACGCTGTTTCTCTTAGAGTTAAAAAGCAAACATCTTCATCTTCTAAAGAGGTACAAGACAATTGTGATGCAGATGAATGGCCAGAAGAATCTTCTTTTCGAGTTGAGAGATGGCAACGCCGTGGTCAAATAAATGAAAATGTTGATTCTGAGAAGTTTTCCAGAAGACGTAGTATTGACACTAAGGGTGGTGATCGCAGACCTTTACCTCGATCTAGCCGCAGGCGCCTTTAAACAAGGCTAAGCAGCTTTATTGTGCTCATTATGATCTGCATCCCAGAAAGTTTGCAGTGCTTTGAATCTTAATAGTTCAGGAATCTCTTGACGGGTTCTATAGAACTCATAAGTTTCTTGATAGTCTTGAAGTGATGAATAGACTGATGGATTTAATTGATTCATGTGACTAAATAGTAATGAGATCATTTTTTGTCTTGGCCCCTGGATTTGCTTTTTTTAATAGGAGTGCAGACATGCTTTGCGAATTAATTGATTGAATAGATTTTTAAAACTCATTATGGAATAGGGTTTTTCACTAAAACAGTGAATCACTGATTCATCAAATTCATCAGGAAGAAAATTTGGTTGAGTCATTGAGTGCATAAAGTTTGGGTAAAAATACTTTTAGGCAGCATTTATTTCATAGTCTTCTGTCACCAGACCCTCTATCAGCTCTAAAGCCACATGTTCTGAAGATGCCTCACTTGCTTTCCAATGTCTAATTAGAACTTGAAGCTCTTTAATTCGCTTTTCGGCGGCTTGAATTTTTTGTGAAGTAGTCATTAGGTTAAGTTGTGAATTGCTTGGAAAATTTGTAGTTCATGTTCTTGGTTTTAGTTTAAGTTCATTGCTGATTTCTCGAAATAGATGAAGAGGTGAGCTCTCTTTCATTTCTTTCGTACCTGTATTGATTGATGAAGAACTTTTTTTTAAGGTTTTATCAGTGACCCTTTCTTTTGCCCTAATAATTTTATTTTCTGAATCACAATCAGCTATGCAGAACAATTCATTTCTTATATCAACTTTCGAAATTAAAGCTTGGCAAGATTTGTTGTATGTAAAGAAGATAAAGTTTGCGCCTGCATATATAGCTGGTTTCGTTGAATGTCCATTTGGATTCCTCCAGACTTTTTTTTGCAGTCTTTGATCGTCGCTAAGAGATTGATTGGGATTACTGCAAAGTCCATATCGTTCTTTGCGATCTAGCCAGTTTGAGCAGGGTGCCATGTAAAGCGAAGCTCTACCCTAATGATCCGTGAACCATGAAGGTTGGCAAGTTGTCAATATGCATTCTCTTAAATTTAGAAATTTATTGGTTACTAGCCTTTAAGCTTTGCGTGGTGTTGGGCCAAGCCATTTTTCAAGTTGAGGACTAAATACTTCTCGTATAACGGTTAGTTCTCGTTCTTGTCGAAAGAAACGATAGTGTCTGCTCCAGAAAGGACCTTCTTGTGCAAATTCTGATTCAAGCCAGTCAGCATTGACTAAGGCGATCCCATCTACTTCACGAAAGAGTTCTGATCTACCTTGCGTAAGACTTTTCCAGATTGGCTGTTCTTTGTTCTTAAGGTGTAATTCTGCTGCTGTGTGATTCCACCAGCTTTCTGCCCATGCAAGAGTTTGAGAGTTACATGTAAGCCAAACTTGCCGTCTTAATAGTGGTGGAACGAGTTCTTTGATTTCTATTGGTGCTCTTTTGTTTGGAGTGGCTTCATATTCCATAGAAATTAGTTTTACTTCAACCTCATGTCCCGTTAGAAGACGAAGGTGACGGGTTGGACTTCCATCTCCTAGAAGCATTAGTTGCCATGGACCTGGAAGTTTTTGTGGGCCTTTTCCAGTGAGCACGTCTTCAGTAGTGGCTTCCCAGATTGGTTGGGGAGTATTTAGTGATGATTTATTCAGGAGTCACCTCCAGCAATGAATTGATATCAATGTCATTAGTGTGTGTTTTCATCTACTGTCACTGGTGCTCGGTGTTGATTATTGTGGAGTTTCAGCCAAATTAGTAGAGCGGTTAAATCAGCTTTACTAACTCCTGGTATTTGAGAAGCTTGCCCCAAGCTTGTAGGACATTTTGCTGTTAGTTTTTCTCTGGCTTCTTGAGAGATAGTTGTAATGCTTTGATAGTCCAAGTTTTGAGGAAGAAGTTTTTTTGAGTGTTTTTTAAATTGATTAATTTGCGCAGTTTGACGTTTTAAGTAACCGCTGTATTTGATATCTATTTCCGCCCCTTCTAAAACAGATAAAGGTAGGTTGTGATCAGCTAAGCCATGTCTTGCTAAATCATTGATATGTACTCCTGGACGACGAAGGAGGTCTGCTAGTGGAATTGATCCTTTGATCGGCGCACCAGTTTCTTTTTCAATTTCAACGGCTCTTGGATCACTTGCTTTCAGCCGTTGACTTTCTAAGCGTTGTTTTTCTGCTTCCAGTGCTGTTTGTTTGGTTTGATATAAAAGCCAACGACGTTCATCGATTAGTCCGACTTTGTATCCAAGTGGAGTAAGTCGACGATCTGCATTATCCCCTCTTAGAACAAGGCGATATTCACTTCTGCTTGTGAGAACTCTATATGGCTCTCGAAGATCTTTGCTAACTAGATCATCAATCATTGTCCCTATATAGCTATCTTCCCGTGCGAAGTTTATTGCTGTCTGGTTGTTGATTAATCGAGCTGCGTTTAAACCTGCGACTAATCCTTGGGCAGCTGCTTCTTCATAGCCAGTTGTACCATTGAGCTGGCCAGCACTAAATAGTCCACTAACTCTTTTGGTCTCTAGGGAGGGTAAAAGTTGGGTTGCAAGTAGATAGTTGTATTCCACGGCATATGCGGGACGCAACATGACGCATTTCTCCAAACCTGGCAGTGTTCGTAGTAGGTCTAGTTGTAGTTGTTCAGGCAGCCCCGTTGAGAAGCCTTGAACGTATATTTCTGGGGTGTCGCGACCTTCTGGTTCTAGGAAAATTTGATGTGACTCTTTTTCAGCAAAACGTACAATCTTATCTTCTATAGAGGGACAGTATCGGGGGCCTTTGCTATTAATAAACCCCCCATATAAAGGCGTGAGATGAAGGTTGTTTTTGATTAATTCATGAGTTGCTTTTGTTGTTCGAGTGATATGGCAACTCATCTGCTCGCCGCTAACCCATGCATCAGGATCAAACGAGAAGAAACGATTGAAGGCATCACTAGGTTGCTCTTCTAAACAATCAAGTCGAATGCTTCTTCTATCTACTCTCGCAGGGGTTCCTGTTTTAAGTCGACTGGTTTGGAATCCTAAGTTTTGAAGTGCTTCTGTAAGGCCTTCTGACGCTTGTTCTCCAGCGCGTCCTGCGGCCATGGATTGGTTGCCTATCCATATTTTCCCCCCAAGGAAGGTTCCTGTAGTGAGAATTACTGCTTGTGCTTCATAGATGCTTCCAAAATAAGTTTTGATGCCTTTTATTTTCCCAATTCTTTCTAAACCGTTTTTGTCGAAACTTTGATTCTTTTGATTTAATGTTTCTACTTCTAGTCCAGTTACCATTGCTTCTCGAATAGCTAAATTCGGTGTTTGTTGCAAAATCTGCAACATCTTTCTTGCATATAGACGTTTATCTGTTTGGGCTCTAAGAGCCCAAACAGCTGGTCCCCGACTTGCATTAAGAATTCGTTTTTGCAAGGCTGTTTCATCTGCCAGTCTTCCAATTACTCCTCCCATTGCATCTACTTCATGTACTAGTTGGCTTTTGGCTGGCCCTCCTACGGCAGGATTGCAGGGCTGCCAAGCAATGCGGTCGAGGTTAAGAGTAAATAAGCCAGTTGAAAGGCCTAATCTTGCAGTTGTAATTGCTGCTTCGCAGCCTGCATGGCCTCCGCCCACAACGATTACGTCAAAGGTTTCGTTTGGATGGCTCAATTTACTCATTTAGTCATTATTCCAGTCACTTGTGAACCTTGTTGGGGTTATGCGGCTAAGTTTCGGAATCTAGTGAATTGAGGCTCGAACAGCAGCTTTACTGTTCCAACTGGACCGTTTCGATGTTTGGTGACAATTAATTCGGTTATTCCTCTATCAGGAGTTTCAGGGTTGTAGTACTCATCGCGATAGATCATCAAAACAAGATCCGCATCTTGCTCTATTGATCCTGATTCACGTAGATCACTCAGCATTGGGCGCTTATTAGTTCGTGATTCGACACCACGACTAAGTTGAGAAAGAGCTACAACTGGTACTTTCATTTCTCGGGCCATTCCTTTTAGCCCTCTTGTGATTCTTGATAGTTCTTGTACTCGGTTATCAGGTGTTGAGCCTTCCATCAGCTGGAGATAGTCGATAACAACAAGACCTAGTTCCTTTCCTTGCTCTGCAATGAGGCGTCTACAAAGTGAGCGCATTTCCAGCACACTCAAATTTGGTTTGTCATCTATGTAGATAGGTAGCTGTCCCAGAGTGTTGATACCTTGTCCAAGTAATGGCCATTCTTCTTGTTGAAGACGTCCGGTCCTAAGTCGTCCACTTTCAATGCCTACTTCCATTGAAAGTAGTCGATAAGTTAATTGCTCTTTGCTCATTTCAAGGCTAAAAACGCAGACAGGTAGGTCATGTAGTTGTGCAACATTTTTGGCAAGATTTAGCACTATTGAGGTTTTCCCCATGGCAGGTCGGCCTGCAACAATTATTAAGTCACTTCTCTGTAGACCTTGGGTCATTGCGTCAAGGTCATAGAAATTGACTGGGATACCTGCTACAGAAGTTCCTAATGAACGACTTTCGATTTCGTTGAATGTACTTGTAAGAATTTCAGCCGTTGGTGTAAGTCCTTTTGATGGCTTTTCTTGACTTATGGCGAAGATTTTTTGCTCTGCTTTATCAAGGACTTCTTCCATTGGTAGGCCTTGATCAAACCCTAGTCGTATGACTTCGTTCCCTGAGCGGATTAGTCGGCGACGTAGGAATTTGTCCATAACCAACTTCGCCACTTGCTCAATGGATGCTGTAGATGCGACTCGTTCCACTAGCTCCACTAATCGACTACTACCGCCAACTTTTTCAAGGGAACTTGTATCTGCTAACCAAGCGCTCATTGCAGTCAAGTCAGTAGGCTTCCCTTGGCTATGGAGCATTAAGGCTGTGCGGTAAATTTCACGATGAGCGTTTAGGTAAAACGCTTCTGGCTGTAGTAGATCAGCAACTCTGCTTATGGCATCTGGGTCTAAAAGTATGCCTCCTAGTACTGCCTCTTCTGCTTCTAGGTTCTGTGGTGGTATTGAGTCTGGTGGAGCTTCAAAATTTGGTTCTCGAGAATTAGCCCCTTTTTTGTAGGTATGAGGCACTTCTTTGGAAGCATCTCCATTATTTGAAAGTGGGACACTCACCATTTATATGTTCCTTTTGAAAGGGTGATCTACTTTGGCTTGTTAGGTCAATTGAATCTTTTAATTAATCAGTAGCTTGAAACTTCGAGGTTGATTTCAGCGGTTACTTCAGTGTGAAGTTTCACCTGAACTTTGTATTTTCCAGTGCTATGTATTTCTGGAACAGTAATGTTTCGACGATCTATATCTTTTTTGGTTGCTTCTTGAATTACTTCTGCAATATCCCCGTTGGTCACAGTGCCGAATAAAACTCCGTCTTCACCTACTTGCTTTTTAACCGTAAAGCGCCCAATAGTTACAAGGGCTGTTTGGAAGTCGAGTGCTTCTTGCTTTAAAGCAGCCTCGTGCTCAGCTTTTTTGGCTCGACGATGCTGCACTTGTTTCATTACAGCTGGAGTAACAGGTAATGCTTTCCCATAAGGAAGAAGAAAATTCCTGGCATAACCTGGCGCTACTTCAACTAGATCTCCATCTTGTCCGAGGCTAAGGACGTCCTCGTTGAGTACAACTTGTACGCGCTTAGCCATAGCATTTGAGGGGGTTGAGGATAATAGATACGCGACTAATAACCCTAATACGCAGCGGGCAGTCTGATTTTGCTTGCTAAGCCTAGGGCACGTAATAGACGGATGTGCTGCCAGGTTAGGTCTATCTGTCCTTTTTTAAGTCCTTGTAGTGCGGAATTGGGAAATGCGTGATGATTGTTGTGCCATCCTTCACCAAAAGTTAGTGCTGCTACCCAGGCATTGTTTCGGGAATTATCACCACTGTTATATTCAACATTCCCCCAGCAATGAGTAGCTGAATTGACTAGCCAGGTTACGTGATATACAAATACCAAGCGCAAAAATATTCCCCACAGCACCATTCCCCAACCACTTACTTCATTGATCGTTCCAATCCAATAGAGCATTCCACCTAAGGGGATTTGTAGAAGTAGAAAATTTTTGTTTAACCATCGATAGTAATAGTCTTTCCTTAAGTCACCACTCAGGCGAGGAACTGCATTCATAGCAGGTATAGGTTCAAACATCCATCCCATGTGACTCCACCAGAAACCTTTGTGGCTGTTGTGGTGATCTGGGTCTGTATCGGAAAAAGTGTGATGGTGTCTGTGTAGACCTACCCAATCAATTGGGCCATGTTGGCAGCTCAAGGCACCACAAGTTGCAAAGAAACGTTCCAGCCATTTCGGCACTGAAAATGCCCGATGCGAAAGAAGGCGGTGATAGCCAAGTGTTACGCCTAAGCACGCAGTGACCCAATAGAGAATTATCGCTGAGAGAAGAGCTTGCCAACTCCAGAATTGTGGGAGGAGAGCAACTAGTGTTAATACATGAATGGAGACCATGAATGCAACGGTCCCCCATCGCCTTTGTTCTTTTTTGGGATATTTAGACTGAGTGCGAAGCTTGGCTGCAAATTCCTTTGCTTTATTAGAGGCTATTGGCCTACTAAGAGGAGCTGGAGAGGCGATCACGTTGGATGCCATAAGTGATACGCTAACTATCTGGGCACCATAGCTGATAAGGATCCATATCACTTGGCTATACGTGATCTTGAATCTGATTGGAACGAGATTGACTTTCGTGTCCGTCTATCAGATGGGAGAAGAGCAATGGCTCATCTCATCAATGTTTGGCATGAACGGAATGGTTGGTCTCATAAAGTTCTTCCTGCACTAGTTGAATGTCTTGATCTTGGGCGTGTTCATAATTCACAAATTTCTAATCTTCGAAATGGAAAGTTAGCTTCACCAGGACCTGAGGTTTTTCTTGCTCTTGCTCAGGCTAATGCCTTGCTTCATCAAGGTATAGAAACTATTGGTGAGCATCTTTCAGAGGTGCATCCTGAATTGTTAAAGGCACTTTCGGATTCGGCTATTCCTTTAACTGGAGATGATTCAAAACCTCTTGGTGCAGGAGAATTATTTGAAATTTTTCTTGGTTTAGTTCCTGTGCCGTCATGCATGGATTGGGCCATTGAGGAACATGAGGCTGTTTGGTTAAGTGCTGCTATTTCAGATTATTTGTGCAATGGCAAGCCTTGGAGACAATGTCGTCAAGAGTTAATGGCTGCCTATCCAGTTAGTAAACCTCAGCGAAGAGAAAGATTCGCTGAGGTTATGACGGGTATTAGTGATTACAGCGCTGAGCAGTTGACTGGAGAGCTTCTTGATTTACATAAAACTTATTTAGCCCTTGGGGGAACATTTAACACAGGTGTAAAAGGCTTTCTTGAAGATTTGCGCTTGCGTGTTGAGGAGTTGAAAAATCAAGAAACTCCTTGAGAAAATTTTGCTTGACGAATTTTTTTGGCTAGACCTAAACGTCTTAAAACTTTTATATGTTGCCAGGTTATGTCGTATTCAAACCATCTGAGTCCATGTCGAGCACTTTGTGGAAAAGCATGGTGATTGTTATGCCATCCTTCACCGAACGTTAGAAGAGCAACCCACCAGCAGTTTCTTGATAGATCTGGACAATCGAAATTTCGATAACCGAAAGTATGAGTAGCTGAATTAACCAGCCATGTGACGTGATAAACAATAACTAGACGTAGGGGAATACCCCAGAGAACAAGGCCTACTCCCCCACCATGAATTTGATTGAGTTCTCCATACCAGTAAAGAAGTAAAAATATTGGTATTTGCAAAAGGAGAAACCAATGATCTAACCAGCGAAAGAATGGATCGGCTAAGAGATCACCAGCCAGTTTGTGACTGTGACGTAAGGCCGGTATTTCATGCAACATCCATTCACTGTGGCTCCACCAGAACCCCCTTCCTGCATCGTGATGATCATTTGGTTGATCAGAAAATTGATGATGGTGACGGTGAAGAGCAACCCATTCAATTGGTCCACTTTGACAGGCCAGACTTCCCATTATCACAAGGATTCTCTCTACCCAACGAGGAGCCACAAAACTGCGATGAGCAACCAGCCTGTGTAGCCCCAGGGTGACTCCTAAAACACTTATCCAATAGAGGATTCCGAATGCTGCTATCCCTTGCCAACTCCAGAAACGCGGTAGTAAGGCAAAGCTGGCTGCGATATGCATAAAGAGCATGAAAGTGGTAGTGCCCCATCTGAATGGCCGTTGAGTTGGTGGCAAAGGCTCTCTTCTGGCAATAATTCCTGCTCTTAGGCGCAGCTCACGCGATGTCGAAGCAGTTGGTGGGACAGTCGAAACCAAAATGATCTCCGTTATAACGAATGCCGCTTCTTAAGGATCTCAACAGAAGCGGATGGAATGGTGGGCGAATAGAGAAGTAAGCCTAAGAATCTAAAGGAACTGTAAGCCTCATCCTGAATTGCCAGTGTTTAGAACCCCTTCAGCTGAAATAAATGAAGAATTTGTTCAGGCTTGGGCTAAGAAGAAAGTTTGTAGTGTTGCGGATCAACAGAAGTTGTTGCGGGAACAGCGAACTGACGCAGTTATGCCTCGCCTTCAAAAGATTTTAGATGCTTTTTCTAAAGAATCTCTAGGAATACATCACTTCACTTCGGTTACAGGATCAGGTCATGATGATTACGGTAGGGACCTTATAGATCGAGTTTTTGCATATGTTTTGGGTGCGGAAAGTGCTGCAGTCAGACTCCAATTTGTTAGTGGGACACATGCAATAGCAGCGGCTTTGTATGGCGTATTACGACCTGGTGACCAGCTGCTTTCCGTTACAGGTCGTCCTTATGAAACACTCGAAGAGGTGATTGGATTACGCGGGTCAGGACAAGGTTCTCTTGTTGATTTTGGGGTCTTGTATGAGGAGTTGCCTCTTGATAGAGAGGGGAAAATAGATTTCTCTTCCTTGGAAAAGTCTTTAGATATTCCAAGAAGAATGGTTTTCATTCAGCGAAGTTGCGGTTATTCCTGGAGACCTTCTTTGTCAATTGCTGATGTTCAAGAGATCTGTGCTCGTATTCATCACATACAACCAGACTGTGTTTGTTTTGTGGACAATTGTTATGGAGAACTTGTTGAGGAGCAAGAACCTTGTGAAGTCGGAGCAGATTTAATAGCAGGCTCTTTGATTAAAAATCTTGGCGGGACAATAGTTCCAACAGGTGGATATGTAGCAGGCAGAAAAGATTTGGTTGAGAAAGCTTGTTGTCGACTTACTTCACCTGGAATTGGAATAAATGGTGGAACAGGGTTTGGTCTGAATAGAGTTGTTTTGCAAGGGTTATTTCTAGCTCCACAAATGGTTACAGAAGCGTTGATTGGTGCAGACCTTATTGCAGGTGTTTTTGAAAAACTTGGTTTTAAGGTGAAGCCATCAACTTCTGATTTGCGTCACGACGTTATTCAAGCTGTTCAGTTGGGAGATCCAATTGCTTTGCAAGTAGTTTGCAAGGCATTTCAGTCTTGTTCACCTGTGGGGTCTTATTTGAACCCTTTGCCGTCTTCAATGCCGGGCTATGAAAATGACTTAGTCATGGCGGGAGGAACCTTTATTGATGGAAGTACAAGTGAGTTTTCTGCAGATGCCCCTTTAAAACATCCATATAACCTTTTTGTTCAAGGGGGAACACATCATTCACACATCAAAATTGGCTTAATAAGGGCGATTTGTGAGCTTGTCAAAGCAGAATTCTTGGATTTGCCCCAGACTGGTTGAGATTTGCGTGGCCCATTTTGATGGCCTTTACTTTCCCCGATCATTTTCGCTTTGCCGATAATCATGAATACGCTGCTTTAGATGGCGAATTTGTTCGAATCGGTATTAGTTCTTTTGCTGTTGATCAGTTAGGGGACATAGTTTTTGTTGATCTTCCAGATGTTGGTGCTTCTCTAACTATGGGAAGTAGTTTTGGTTCAGTTGAATCTGTCAAAGCTGTTGAGGACATGTATGCCCCAATTAGTGGTGAAGTTGTCCAAAGGAATGAGTCTGTTCTTTCCAGCCCAGAAGAACTGCAGAATGATCCGCATGGTGAAGGTTGGCTTTTGCTTTTACGGGCTTCTGATCTTGGACAGCTAGAGAACCTTATGGATTCAGTTGCTTATTCGAACAAACTTTCAACTAATTAAATCAATAGAACTTTTTTTAAGGCAACTGTCCCAAAGACTTTCTAATCTTGCAATCGTCTTTGTGATTTATTGCTGTGCTTGGTAACAAGCCTGTGGAGGCATTAAGCATTGAGCCTTCTAGGTTTCTTGAAAGACATATTGGTCTTTGCTCCGAGGATCAAGAGAAGTGCTTGAAGGCTTTAGGACATGCTGATCTTGATGACTTTATTTCGGCAGTTGTTCCGGCTGACATTCTTGATGAGTTTCCCTCCAAGGAATCTTTCCCTAAAGGCTGTTCTGAATTGCAAGCACTTGAAGAACTCAGGGCAATTGCTGTTAAAAACAAAGCTCTTCGTTCTTTGATTGGTCTTGGTTATTACGGTACAGCGACACCATCTGTGGTTCAGCGCTATGTG
>QCRS01000033.1 GCA_003211755.1 Prochlorococcus sp. AG-463-F15
GCTGATCTAAATCTTTCGGTGTTTGATATGGAATGAGCTGGGATTGATGATACAGATACCAAACAATGGCTTTTTAAAGCTCGCGGGGGGTTGTAGCTTTTTTGGGAACTTTTTGGAGGCTTCTTTCCTCAATCAAAGGCATCTCTTTGGTTCCACGACGGTCATATCCGCCACCTCCCGCCATTGTCCAAAAAAACCAATAGCTTGGTATTGCTAACCCTGCAGCTAAAAATAGAGCAGCAATTTTTTCCAGTCTCGCCATAGTTTTTATAGGTAACTAGGTAATTACCAGCCTCAATTTATCCAACCGACATGATTATTCTTTTTACTAGTGCTGAGACTTGAGCGTGTTAGCAAGATTTATCCCACAGGTGAGGTCCTTAAAGATGCTACCTGGGAAGTTAGACCGGGAGACCGAATAGGGCTCGTTGGGGTTAATGGCGCTGGTAAATCAACACAGATCAAAATTATCGCTGGCTTGGAAGAAGTTAGTAGTGGGCAAGTTGTAAGGCAGGGAGATCCACGTATTGCTTACTTGCAGCAGGAATTTGAAGTCAACCTTGATAAGACAGTTAGGGAAGAACTATTTGAAGCTTTTCAAGATGCGGCAATTGTTCTAAATAAAATGCGATTAGTCGAGAAGGCTATGGATTCTGAACGTGCTGCTAATAATCCTGATTATTTAGATGCCTTGATCAAAGAGTTAGGTGCTCTACAAAGTAGTTTTGAAGCGATTCATGGTTATGAACTTGAGGCAAAAGTTGAGAAACTGTTACCTAAAATTGGTTTTTCTCAAAAAGAAGCAGATCAATTGGTTGGAGATTATTCAGGTGGGTGGCAGATGCGAATTGCTTTAGGAAAAATTCTCTTACAAGACCCTGATCTTCTTTTATTAGATGAACCGACTAATCATCTAGACTTAGACACAATTAAATGGTTGGAAGATTATCTTCTTGAACAATCTGCTGCCTTAGTTGTGATAAGTCATGATCGCAAATTTCTTGATCAGATTTGCAACCAAATCGTTAGCACCGAGAGGGGTATCTCTCGTACCTATTTAGGCAATTATACAGCTTATTTAGATCAGAAGATGTATGAACAGCAAGCTGCTCAGAGTGCTTTTGACCGTCAGCAAAAAGAACTTGCTTCACAACAGGCATATATAGATCGATTTAGGGCAAGTGCAACTCGTAGTACACAAGCAAAGAGCCGTGAAAAATTGATTAATAAGGTTGAAAGAATAGAGCTAGAAGATTTAACTGAAAAAGGACCAAGATTTCATTTTTCAGATGCACCAAGGTCAGGGAAAGAAGTCTTAATAGTGAATGATTTGTCACATAGTTATGGTGATAATATTCTTTTCCTAGGAGCTAACTTACAAGTTGAGAGAGGTGAAAGGATTGCATTTATTGGTCCTAATGGTTCAGGGAAGTCAACGCTACTTCGATTAATAATGGGCTTAGAAAAACCTGATGATGGAAAGCTAGAACTAGGACAACATAATGTCTTGACAGGTTACTTTGAACAGAATCAAGCTGAAGCTCTTGACCTTACTAAGATTGTTATTGAAACTATGTTTGAAGTTGTTCCAAATTGGACCCAAACTCAAGTTCGTTCTTTACTTGGCAACTTTTGCCTTAGTAACGACTCAGTTTTTAAAGAAGTTGGTAAACTTAGTGGAGGAGAGAAGGCAAGACTTGCGCTTGCTTTGATGCTTGTAAGGCCATGTAATTTTTTATTACTTGATGAACCTACTAACCACCTTGATATTCCATCAAAGGAAATGTTGGAGGAAGCAATAAGACAATATGAAGGTGCTGCATTAATTGTTTCGCATGATCGCTATTTTATTTCCAAGGTGGCTAATCGTATTGTCGAAATTCGTGATGGTGAATTAATTAATTACCCTGGCAATTATGCATATTATCAAGAGAAAAAAGCAGAGGAAAATCATGCGGTTGCAAAAGCATTGCTCATCGCAGAAAGAGAAGCAAAACGTTTGGCTAATCGAGATCGACAGAGGAAACGACAAGCCAGAAAGAAAAATAATAAATAAAACGTGTCACACTATCTAAAAAATTAGTCATAGACACTTCAAATATGATTAGTCACTAAGACTTAACTTTCTTTAACTTCTTAGTGGATGCGAATACTGCAAAAGAGTAATGGAACAGTTTATACAAAACCCTTCTACCTAAAGCTTCGGAAATACAAGTAAGATGATTGTGCCGATCTGATATTCAGTAGAAAATTACTTTGAATGCATTTCTCCCTGTTCTCTGGATGATGGAGACTGCACCACTACATGCGTTGAAAACCTTAAAGATTCAACGGATTGAAGATTTTTTGATCTTAACATTGATAAATATATTCAAGATATTTTTGACATTAAGAAGTCCCAATATTGCTCATCTCAACAGGTGTTATTGAAAGTTTTATATGACGTTTTCCTCTTTTTATTGTAAACAAGAGTGGACTGTTCGCTCCATGCTGATTAATAGCAGAGATTACATTCTCAGGCCCATTGACTCTTTTCTTGTCTATGGAAATAATCACATCACCGACTTTTAGCCCTCCAACATCTGCAGGGGCACCAGGGATGACATAACGAATCATTGCCCCAGACTTTTCATAGCTATAGCCATCTACCTGAGTATTTGGAACAGACGAAAGACTGACTCCAATCATTGGGTGGCTAGCACTACCTTTTTCGATCAGTTGTGTCGCTATTTCTCTCGCTCGGTTTATTGGGATAGCAAAGCCCAAACCCGCCCCTGGCCCTGATCGTACGAGTGTATTTATTCCCACCACTTCTCCTTCTGCATTTAACAAAGGCCCCCCAGAATTACCAGGGTTAATAGCTGCATCAGTTTGTATGAGATCCAGACGTTTCCCTGATATGCCTAATTGGGCAACATTTCGATTGAGATTGCTAATTATCCCTAATGTCACTGTATTTTCCAAGCCAAATGGATTCCCAACAGCGATAGCCCAATCCCCTACTTGAAGCTTGTCAGAGTTTCCTAGTGGAGCTGTTGGCCAAGGTCCCGAACTCTCCAATTGAATTACTGCAAGATCTGTTAGAGAGTCCTGCCCAACTACACGTCCTGGAACTCTTCGACCGTCTGACATTCCAATCATAAGTCGATCAGTTTTTGCAACTACATGGGCATTTGTTAGGACCAACCCTTCAGTAGAAAAAATCACACCACTGCCTTGTCCCCTTTCAATGCGTGTACGGGGTTGCCCCATACCTTGAAGCCCAAAAAAACGTTGTAAATAGGGGTCAATTAATAAGCCCGGGGGTAAACCAGTATTTCCTTGGGAAAAAACCCTACGTTGTGTTTCAAGTGTCACTACTGCTGGGCCACTTCTAGACACAGCTGCCGCCACAAATGATTTTTTAGAAAATGTTTTTAATTGTTGGGCTTTTACTGGGATAGCAAAGAATTTTCCTGGTAATGGGTTGCAATAAAACCCAATTACTCCAATCAAAACAAAAATAGGCAATTTCAAAAGTTTTTTGCTTTTTTTAAGTGCCGATAATTTTGGTTTGAACTTTTCGTTCAATTCATTAGACATTGATCTTGCCAGCAAAGATTGTCTTGGAAGTCTTCGAAAGTGTTTGAACTTACAAAAAGGATTTTGATTAAATATTCGATTTTGCCTAAACCTAGCTTTGCTTCTCAATGCAGTTTAATTCGAACTCTTGCAATCCCTACCAAAGCCACTATATAAAATAATGTGACAGATGTTGGTTCCTTTTTCTACTGTTTTTTAATTCTTCCTTTCTGAAGGATTAAGACAGTTGAATGGCAGCATATGCTCAAGGTAAGCAATGATGAATACAACTTTTCTATATGCCTAACGCTTTTTCCTCATAAACGACTCTGACATGCTGAACACACTCTTCCTACTTGTATATAGTTTCGCCGTAATCTTCCTGTTGTGGCAAGCTTTTCGTGTGATGAGCAGAGGTTTCATGGCGGCTCAAGAACTGCCAAGCAGTTCTATTAAACGGAGCCATTCTGGGGAGGATCGCACCGGTAGATTGACTATTCATCCAGAGCTTCTAGATCAAGATGGGCGAATTACTGATGAAGAGTTATTGACTGTGCGCTTTTCTGGAGATATGGACCCACCTCAGTCTGCAGAAACATCAGCTGAATAAGTTAGGTGGTAACTGCCCATAGGGCACTTCATATGACTAGTAAGAGGAGTAAATGTTGGATCAAAGAACTCGCATTGTTGTTGCAGTCTTAAAGACTGTGAAGTTACCACCAAGGTTTCGTTTGAAACTATTGAAAGAAGATCCCGTGAGACTTGAATTAAGTCTCACCCCTTCATACGGAAAAGAACCTGTACAAGTTGGCTTGGTTGAGTCACTCGATTTAGTTGCAAGACGAGATCGAGAAGGCCGCATCCCAAGAGACTTGCAAGGAACATGGGATTGGACTGTTCGTCATGGAGAGGTCAGCACTGGAGGTTGGAATCCTCTTCTTAAAGAAGCCTTGCAAACTATGTTTGAGACAGGGCTGCCGGCAATAATTTATGAAGAGTTAACTGGTGAAGAATATTGCCCAGTTGATGGAGCAAGACATGTGCGTTGAGTATAAACTCAATACTCTTGAGATGATATGCCGTCACTAAATTTGGTCATGTTTTGAAAATGTCTACTTCTCCGGAATAGGTAAATAATTACTGTATTTAATATATGAATTTGAAACCAAGATTTGGTTGTCCAGCTTGATATTCTTTTTTTTCTGATTTTGTTATTATTACTTATCTAAAGCAAGCTCTCAATCAATGCCTGAAAATATTCAGCCTCGATTTGGTTTCGTCAATTTTGCTGAGACCTGGAATGGTCGTTTAGCAATGATTGGGATTGTGATTGGCCTTGGTACTGAATTGCTCACTGGTCAAGGGATACTTGGGCAAATGGGATTTGGCTGATAAAAAAGCTTAATTCTTGAAGATTTTTGATTTAATTGCTTTTACTAACTTTGTTGAGAAGCTGTTTTAGATATATCCATTTTGATGATCTTCAGCGAAAGTAGTCATAATTGTTTTTATAGCTTTGCCTAGGTTTTATGTAAACAACCGGAGAGATGGAGCACGTTTGCTCAGTAGCGGCATTTTGATTTGCACAATTGCTGCTACTCAACTTGCTCATTTTTGGGCTCAGCTCCTTGGTGCAGTCACTCTGGTTATATGCCTGTATTGGAGTTGGGCTTATTTGCGCCTTGATCGTTGAATCATTACCAAAGTATTCGGTCCGAGAGCTTAATCAAGCTATTGGGAATCTTTTAGAACGAGGGTTTGCCCCACGTTTTTTATTAGATGCTTCTGTCTCAAAGTCTCAGTTAAAGAAAGGTCATTTGTGGCTTACTTTGACTGATGGACACGCGAGTATTACCGCTGTTGTTTGGGCATCAATACTTCAAAAGATTGATTTCAAGCCCCATGAAGGTGATGGAGTTGTAATTGTAGGGAAGTTGAATTTTTGGGAAGCCAGGGCAAACCTTGTAGTTCAGGTTTGGGATATTCGGCCAAGTATTTCGACAGTACTTCGTAAGTTTGAAGTGGTTAAAGAATTGCTATTGAAAGAAGGTTTGCTTGATTCCTCTAGACGTAGATCACTACCTGCATACCCCGGATCTGTAGCTATTCTCACGAGCGTTCCAAGCTCTGCTTTGGCAGACATGCTTCGAACAGCTAAAGAACGTTGGCCTCTAACAAGATTGTTAATTATTCAGATACCTGTGCAGGGCTCTGTGGCAAACAAGATCCAATTTGCCTTGGATAACTTGGCTCATTGTCATGCAAAATTAGGCATTGAAGCAATAGTTTTGGCTCGAGGTGGTGGCAGTAGAGAAGACCTAATGGTTTTTGATGATCAAGATCTTTGTCGCGTGCTGGCTAAATTTCCTGTTCCTGTTGTTACTGGTTTGGGCCATGAGGATGACCTAACTGTCGCTGATCTTGTTGCTGACCATCGTGCAGCAACTCCTACAGCTGCGATTGTGGATTTGTTACCAAGTTCTCTATTGGCGCAAGATCATTGCTTACAGAGGCGACAGCGTTTATATGATTATTTTGCTTGGTTTATGAGAAGGGAAAAGAAAATATTATTAGACAGAAGGAATAAATGGAAGGCTCATACACCTCATATTTGCATTGAAAGAAAGAGGGATAGTTTGCGCCAAAAACATCAACTTTTAAAAGCTCTTTCTCCAGAACGTTGGCTTTTGCGAGGTTTCTCTATTGTTCGAAATCGTTTTGGTCGACCAATTCGGAGTATTAAGGATATATCTGAGGAAGAGAAACTTATGATTCAGTTTAGTGATGGACATGTTGATTCAACAGTAGACAAGATTCATTTGCAGATGCCTTTAGAATGAAAAAAGACCAACCTTCTCGAATTACACCTAAGAAAAACTCTATCAACAATTCTCTAAAAGAAGAATCTAATGATGAAAAGACAAATTTAACCATGGAAGCAATTACCAAAGAATGGAAAAATGGCTTGGCTTCATTAAGCTATGAGGATTCATTAAAGGCCCTTGATACACTTCTCGAGGATTTGCAAAATGATACTGTACCAGTAGAAGAATTACAGAAACATTATTTGAGAGCAAATTTATATCTTGATCACTGTGAGGACTTATTGCAAAATATTGAACAGGAAGTGATCCACTTAAAGCCTGAAGATCTTAAATAAAATCTTTACCCCAGACTGTTTATTTGAATATAAGCCTGACTTCTATTTTTATTTGATTTGTATTAGTAGTATCTATTGTTTGTATGCCTGCATTAGATCTCCTCTTCAGGATCTTGTGCTGTGATATCAATAGTGGCTGAACTTGCTGGAATTGAGTTATTTATTGATGCTTCTTTACTTTGCTTTTGGAAAGCTAGAGTTGAACCACAGGCAGAACACTTATCTGAATCTTTCATGATACTTGCTCCACAGAATTCGCATTGGATCAGTTGAGATTGAAGAAAACGCCAGCCAAGCCAACCAATTCCTGTCAGCAATATTGGCAGTGCTAATAGAATAAATATCAACCCACCTGCCACGTCGAGGAGGACCCTTCCTGCAGCGGTGGGCAGCAGGAATATTAAAATCAGAGCAAACCAGATAATTGAGGAGGTCCTGCTCATCTCACCTCTTTATCAAACTTGTCTTGTTTGATTTAACTCTAGTTGATTCTTTATTAGTTTAAGGATTTTTTTACTGATGAAGTTGAACGTTGACTGGCGAGAACAACACTCCAACACTGTCCAAAATAAATAATTACACCTATCATCCAAACCCATAAAGTTAAGACTAAAACTCCACCAATAAATCCATAGGCCTGGAAACGTGCTCCAAGAGAAAGAATACTTCTACTTACAGTTAGATTTAGAATAGTTAATAAGGTTCCAATCATTAAAGCGCCTGGTATTAGTGGTCTAATAGGTACTCTTCGACTGGGAAGCAAGGCTTGAAGTAACAAAGCCATAATTGATAGCCCAAGCAAGGGAATTATGAATTGTCCAACTTGAATTACTGGAAAACTTGATAATGCCTTTCCTATCCAAGGTGATGCTGTAGTGAGATCCTCTAAGACCGCACCTGGGATCATTCTCAGATTTGCACTGATTTGATCAATTACAACTAATATTCCTACTAAAAGGACTACTACAAAGGCTTCTATTCTGCTCCTAATAAATCTGAAAGCTTGTACTTGAAACGTGCTTGGAAAGTTTTGAGGCGGTAATACATCTTCCCAGAGGCGATCAGTACCCCTTTGTAATGTTAAATAGGCATTTCCTGCAGTGACCATAAGAAACATTGCGCCTAATATTCCAGCACCAAATCCTTGATTGACAAGTTTCACTAATGTTGTATCTACTAGATCAACAACTGAAGGTGGTAAAACCTGAGCGGTGAAATTTATTATTTGCTGATCGAGCCCATTCTGTCTACCTAGAAACCATGAGGCTACAGACAGTGAAATCAATAGAATTGGGAAGAATGATTGAAGAGTGTAATAGGCAAATGCGGCACTAAGGTCCACGCAATCACAGTCTGCCCAGCGCTCGTATGCACGCCATAAACTCTTGATCAGCAATCTTGACTTATAACCCCAACGAAGTCCCACGTTTTTACCTAAACTCGACCATTTATAACGCTTGATTCAATTATTGACTTATTTCCATTAAGAAGATATAACTTTTAGAAATAAACACTATAGGATATTAGAAAGGTACTCAAGTTAATAGATTTTTGATACGATATTGTTGTCTTGAATATTCATCCAGCTATTCATCAATACTTCTCCCCAGGGTAAAAGTCTTTCTAATTCATGACTAGAACTAGCAGTTAGTACAGGGAAACTGGTGGATGTTAAATCTTGACCAACTTTTAATTTTGATGGGTCTTGCCTTAACCATTTAATAGAACATTCAAGTTCAGATAGAATAAGCCAAGCAGAAGCGAGATCCCAGATCTTTGGAGTAGCTTCTAAAGCAGCAATTGTCTGTCCTAGTGCAACGCCAATCATATTTAAACTTGAAACACCAAGTAAACGAATTTTACCTGGAAAAGGTTTGTCAGGCCTGCGCTGGAGGATGCGAATAGACCTACTGCAAAGAGAGACACAAGCACTTTGAGATGTGAATCTTGTCTTCCTTGAGAGCTGCGTTCCGTTTAACCATACGCCTCTTCCACGTATGGCAAGAATTCTCTTGTTGAGCATAGGAACATCTAAAAATGCTGTCTCTGGACTTCCATCCACAAAACGGGCTATTGAAATAGCCCAGTAGGGAATTCCTGCTGAAAAGTTAGTTGTCCCATCTAGAGGGTCTACAACCCAGTAAGCAGATGTGTTAGGCACTTTTTGTGAACCTTCCTCACTTAAAACTCCTTCTTTGGCTGCAATCTCTGACAAACCTTTGACGATGGTGGAGTCACTCCAACGATCACACTCTGTTATTAGAGTCCCATCCGACTTTATATCAGATACTATATTACCAAAATCTTTCAATTGTCTCTTTGCTACCACATCGATTAGCAAGTTTAATTGATTTATTTGGTGGTTACTTAGCGTACTTGGTAAAGGTTGTAAGTTCATTATGTTCTTATTCCAAATATTATTGACAGGGTTTAATTGTTGGGAAAGATTCTATAGGAAGATTATTTGTATCAGCATCTTTATTTCTTGAAATAACTCTAGGCGGGTTGCAAGCTTTTTTGAAATCAATACCTGTTTTTCGTTGAAGTTGTGTAATACTTTTGTTGTAATTAGTGATAGCCTCTGAGTAACCAACCTCAGCTTGAGTTAGATCACGTTGATTATTAACAACTTCTCGTTGAGTTGTCACTCCTGCCTTAAACCTTAAGCGGGCTAATCTTAATGATTCCCTTGCTGCTATTACTTCACGAGTGCTACTCGCAATGTCCTGATTAGCTGTTCTGAGTTGAAAATAATCTTCTTCCACCTCTTGGCGAATATTATTTCTTTGATCTGCAAACCTTGCTTCTGCAACTTTGGCGATTTGCTTATTGTAATTATATCTTGAGCTTGCGCTCCCACCATCAAAAATTCGCCAAGTTGCTTTTAATCCAACAGTATTACTGATTGATGAACCATCTTGATTAACAGACGCCAGTTTTCCTTCTCTGTAAGAATTGCTATAAGTATTAAATATGTTGACTGTAGGTTGAGCAGATGCTAATGCTAAATTTGCATTGCTGTTATTAATTGATATATCAAGACGTATATTTTCTAATTCTTTACGAAAGGAAAAAGCTGAGATAATGCTTTCTTCAAGTGAAGCATCCCATACACCAATCACATGTGCAGGTGTAGCAGCTACAGGTACAATTTTTGGAGGTAAATTTAAGATATTTGTAAGTGAGCTTCTATTAATACTTTGATCCCCTAGTTTTTGCGAGAGAAGTCTTTTGTCCCTTGCCAGTTGAGTTTCTGCTTCTAATACTTCTAGTCTGGTCCCTAAACCGGCTTCGAAACGTGCTTCTGCATCACTTAAGCTGATTTCGGAAGCTCGTATTGATTCTTTTCCAATACGTACTCCTTCATCAGATTTTTGCAGCAAGAAGTAAGCATTTAGTGCTTGTAGGCGCAAATCTCTTAATTGAATTAAATAAGTAGTTTTGGCTTTCTCGTACTGATCTTTAGCAGCAGCAATTTCTGGAGCTCTAGTAGGATCTATAAGATTCCAGTTTATTTCAACGGACAGTGTCGTTTGCCACCTATTACTTGAAGTATCAAGTCTGGAATCATAATAATTTTCACTATCTAAGTATTGCGGGTTAGCACTTAGATCAATGGTTGGGTACCAAGCTGAAATTGCATTTTTTAGATTATACTTTTCCTGATCAATTTGTCTTCTATATATCTCTAAACTTGGACTATTAGATTCAACTATTTCTTCAAGGTCTTGAATTGTTAATGGATATTGTTCTTCCGTTCTGATAGCAGAAGGTTCGTTAGGAACATAAAGATGATGTGGTGCTTGTAGTGTGGAAAGATGTTCTTCTCGCTTGGTTTTATTAGATGAAAGGTTAGGTTGTTGGGTATTAGTTTTAGCCAATTGGACAAGCTGTTGACCCGTCTCGTTATTTTTCAATAACCATTTCGACTTGACCTTAGGTAAAGCATTGAGATTTTCCCTGTTGGGCAGGAAGGAATGAAAATCTTTTGATTTAGTCTCTAGAGGTTCAGCAGCTCTGATCGAATTGGACCCTTGAAGGAGCATGCAGACTACAAAAAAGATCTTTGCAGTATTCCTTCGCACTGAGATTGTGAAACTCCGTTTATTTTAGAGAACTTTTGCTGATTGTTCTATTGCTGCAGCCACGATGTCATCTGCTCCATGCACAATCCTGATTGGAACTTGAAGTGCACTCGCAAGACTTGCAAGGGACATATCATCTAAAAAAATAGCCTCTCCTTGTTTGAGCATCACTGATGGAAGCAAAAGCTGGTCTCCCAGATCCAGTCCTTTGAGTCCTTTTAGGAGGTCTTCCCCTGTCAGTAGACCGGTTACTACTTGTTCCTGCCCCCAGTATGGGCTTGTTAGGCCATATAAATAAACTTTTAAACCATCAATTTGATTTAGCTTGTTACATGCAGGCGTTAATGCTTGTTTTACCAGTTGGCCAACTATCCAACTACAACTTTTTGGTTTTTGAAGTTTCTTAGGAAGATTCCCGGTCGCCATATTCATAGCTTCTAAGAAAGCCCTGATACTTCCTACCCCATTTTCTTGTTGGGGAAGGTTTTCGTATGCGTTTCTTGCTGGGAGTGGTTGTCCAGCAATCAAATACCACTCGTCTGAAAGCCATGCAAAATTAGATCCAAGAGTTGTTTTGAATTGCTTTTGAAGTAGCTCGACTTGAGCAATAACTTGGCGAGCACATTTCAGGTTTACTGGTATTAACCCATCATCTTTAGGGCGAAAACGTGTTAGGCCGACAGGAACTACAGCTGTAGACAGTACAACAGGCCAATCTCCTTTTGCATGAATAGCGAGATCTTTTAGTGTCCGATCTAATGCAATTCCGTCATTAAGGCCAGGGCAAACTACGACTTGTGCGTGAATTTGTAGATTGCGCTTATTAAACCAATTCAGCTGTTTCATTAAATTGCCAGCACGCTTGTTCTTAAGCAATTGAGCTCTTAGCTCTGGCTGTGTTGCATGTACCGATACAAACAAGGGAGAAAGACGTTGTGATTCAATCCGCTCCCAATCTGATTTTTTTAGATTGGTCAGAGTGAGGTAGGAACCATAAAGAAAGCTAAGTCTGTAGTCGTCATCTTTTAAATAGAGACTTTTACGATGCCCAGGGGGTTGTTGATCAATAAAGCAAAAGGGACATTGATTGTTGCAATGGATTAAACCATCGAATAAGGCTTCAGTAAAAGCTAAACCTAGGGAATCATCTGGGTCTTTTTCTAATTCAATGTCGTGGAGATTGCCTGCGCTATCTTGTATCTCAAGCTTGAGATCTTCTTCAATAATT
>QCRS01000034.1 GCA_003211755.1 Prochlorococcus sp. AG-463-F15
AATTCTTCCACAACTTGCAAAGGCCTGAATCAAGATCTGGCTCCAAGATTTGCGGATTCTTGAACTCGTCATTATAAAAAGGCGTGTATCTTCTTTCTAGCCAGGAAAATTCACTCAGCTGTTTTTTTTCCTTTATTTTTAGATTGATCGTCTTCCAATGCAATTGCACAAGCCTCAGCTAAACGCACATTTCCCTTTGCTTTCCATGAAGCCATAGCAGCTTTAATGCGGTTCTTGCTATTTACATCCATCAGCTATCTAGCAGTATTTTTACTGTGTTATACGTAATACCCTTATAACTCACCGATGCTATGAATGCGTAAATATGTGTGAATTTCAAAAACTTGAAAATAGTCTAAAGACTTTAAAACAGAATCTCAATTCACCTTTAAGTATTAAAATAAAAGGATGCAGCTAGACTTAAGACTTAATCATATCTTTTTCTATAACTAGTTAAAAGTATTGAGAAACCTTACATATGTAATAATATCAATCGAATAATTTTAATCAAATGAAAACTAATATCCTTTTAAGCTAAGACTACTTAGCCATTGGCATAAATTTAAGTCACCTAAACTAATTAGACACGAGTTAATAGTCAATATTGTCCTTTGAAATAGGACTCCAGCTAATTGATTGATGGATTTCTAGATAGCAGGGCCTAATCCAATGAAGTCTTCACCGAATCAGCTTCCGCATCTCTCTGAATTTGTTGGTCCAAAGTCAACAAAGAAGCATTCACTGCAGCAAGTTGTCGTTCAAGGCGATCTCGAAAGAATCGAAGCATCGCTTTTCTTCGTTCTTGATAACGTCGGCTCATGACAAAAAAAGCATTTACTCCAATATGCATCAATCTCAGTATTTCTTAGAGGTCGGTTAAGCGCACCTAGTTAGTATTTGTTGACATCCGAAGGACCTAACCCACCTTAGGAATCAATTAAACAAAGCCATTTTCCTAACAAAATCAAATACAATATCTAGCCAGTTAGATCTTAAAAAGGGAGATTATAAGTGGTTCGCTATTAACTTAAAAGTACGAATAAGAGTCAACATCCTTCCAACCTTTTACTTCCTAGTTGTTAAATTTATAAAGAGTTAAGAATCAAGAAATCATTTGTTAACGCTTCAAGCATTAAGACTGTCGACACATTTGATTACATTCAAATTAAAAAAGGTATTCAACCACTAACAATATTTACAGCTCAACTTTCTTCATCTTAATCACTTTCTTTCAAGATAAGACAACATGGATGCATCTTCGTTTTAAAAAAAAGAAAAAACTATTATGTAGTTAACTTTCATGCATAATCGCATTAAGAATTAAGATAATATGTTGATCAAATATATACGGCTATAGGCTTTTTGGCTCACAGGTATATAGCTGCTCTCATAATTCTCGCATTAGAATTAAACCTAAGTTTTAGATTACTAATCCTGCAATCAATAAATCATCTGAAATCTCTTGGCAATAGAAACTAATACAGCTTTGCTGGTTAGCTGATACTGGAAATGACAAAGCGCTTGATCCGCTTCACACTTCTAAATATTATTTGTTACAGTTCTTCGCATGAGGCAGCTCAAGCCTCTTCTTGCCCTCTCAAGCTCTATTTCAGCCTTATCAAATGACAAACTCCTCATACGTGGTAACAGAAGACGGCGGTCGTCAGAATATGTATGCAAGTGAACCTCGTCCTTATATAGATCCCGACTACACAAATTATGCAAAGGAAGCTGAATTGGCCAACGCTCGTTGGGCAATGATTGGTTTTATTGCTGCAATTGGTGCCTATGCCACAACAGGTCAAATGCTACCAGGAGTCTTTTGAATATAAATTCCAATGCAACTTTTCCAAGTCCTCTCAAGATTATTTCCAAATTACACTAAGGAAGCAGAACAAAGTAATGGCCGTCTAGCAATGGTTGGCTTCTTTATTCTTATCCACAATTACGCAATTACAGGCTGGGTAATTCCTGGTTTTTTCTAACAACAAGAAGATTCTCTTAATCGTAAATGTTTGGTCACTAAATACCAATCCACGTATTTTTGTAATTCTTTCATATACTTAGTTTTCATATGAAGCCCATATGAACAAAGCACTAGCAACTTTTCTTCTTGTTCTAATAATTGCCTTCAACAGAAGTAGTGCTGTTGAAGGCAAGCAGACCAAGGAATTAGCTGAGTGTGTGGTCCTTGCTCATTGTGTGCGTGTTGATTTAAAAGTGGGTGCAATGGAGGAAGCATTTAAGAAATCATTAGATATTGTTATGACTACTCCAAGGACAAAGATTATTGAACAGAGTGATTCTTATATTCATGCTGAAGCAACTACTAAATGGTTGCGCTATACCGATGATCTAGAGATCAAGATAGTTCCAGATCAAAGTGTTCTTCAAATTAGGTCAGAATCAAGGGTTGGAGTAGGAGATATGGGAGTCAACCAAAAGCGTGTTGATGACTTTGCTAATCGCTTATTAAACTAAGAGAATTACTCTCTATAAAAGTCCATGGATATTTCCTTTTATCATAATATGTCTATAGTTGCTTTAACAGAAAATATTAGCTGCATGGCTTAACTTTAAGATGTAGTTAACCCTTTTCTAAGGTCCTTGCCTACGAACCTTGGCATACGAATTAGCATATTGAGCTTTTGATATTCCCTATAGTCCTATCATATCTTGTTAAAAGATTATTATTGGCTATGTTTAGAGGGAAATGGTTGATCTCATGAAAGAAATAGTTAGCATGAACCCATTAAATGTTGAATTTGATGCATTGATAGAGAGTAATCCAATAAGACCCTCTCTAATCTATGCATTCAAAGATAAAGATCCAACTGAAACTGTTGATGGTTGTCTAATTTTAAACGGCCCAGTTAAAAGAAATGACTTCATACAAGTTTAATACCATGAATGAATCACTCCGAAATATCAAATTAAGTAGCGATCAGAAAGAAGAATCTCATCCAGAAGAAGATTTGCCTAAGCTACTAAAGTTAAAAAGGATTCAGGACTTATGGATCTGTGAGGAAAATGATGAAAGCATCGCCAATTAGTTCAATTAAAAAGTTAACCATCTCGCTAATCACAGAATTATGAAACTCATATTCCTAATCGCCTTCTTCTACCTATTCTGGGAATTTATTAATAGAGCCAGTGTAGATATAAAAGATTCACCTTATATTGATCAAACTACTAACATTAAGGAAGTATTTGAAAATATAATTAGCCGATTGAAAATACCTAAAAATAATCAAAGAATAGAAGTTGAGCAAACCATTGAGAAGTCGTTAAATATTCCTCCTATTAATGATGAGACTATTGGCACTCCTGATTTTGATTCCAGTATTAATCCAGACTCTATAATTGAAGGTGCTATCGATGCGGATCAAAATCAAGTTTTGTTTAATGAGGAATCTATTGTTGAAGAGGAACAAACTAGCTCTGCATTTGTAAGTGCTGTTGATATTAAAGAGTGGACTAAGAGAAATCAAAGAAAGAAAAATAAATTGAAGTAAGACCAATAAGAATTTCCCTGGAAGCAGATTAGATATAATTCCTTTTCTTGATATAAGAAACTATAATAGAATGATAGAGAACACTCTCCTTAATATGGTTTAGGTTTGTTCAAAGTTCAGGAATTAATAGCCAAATACTTTGAAGGAATTTAAGCCATAAAATTAGCCTTAAGCGATATTCATCTTTATTATTGCAAAACCATTTCTCTAGCAGAATGATCAACAAAGTATCTAAAGGTGATTGGCAATTCCTAGTTCCAATTCTAATTTGTGGAGCTTGTTTTTTTGCAAAAGATTTTTTTGGCTCTCTTGATCAGGAGAGCTATGCCTATTGGTCCGGGCGACTTCTAGTTGAGCCATATAGGATTGTTACGACTCATTTTATACATGGTGATGCAGATCATTTGCTATCAAATATCTTTGGAATCGTTGTTGCAAGATATTGCTTGAAAGGAATAGGACTTAAAGATAACTACTTCTTTATTTACCTGGTAATATTAATGATTCCAATCCAAACATTTATCTTTTGGGCCTTTGATATCTTTTTATTTAAGAATCCAATGTCATTAGCTATCGGATTTAGTGGTGTCATTTATGGTGTAGATGCATTTATTTTACTAGCATCAAGTTATGGGAAACAACACTTTCTTGGAATCCAAATACAACTAATAAAGTCCTATAAAATACGTCAGATAATGATTGTAATAATTGGGATTGGAGTTTTTGGTTCTTTTATTCCTGGTATAAGCTTGCTTGGACATATCGCAGGTTTGTTAGCAGGACTAATTCTATTTTTACTGTAATTGAGAGTATACATTTGAACTAAAAAGCATGTAAGCAAGATCATTTAAAGGAAAGACTTTTCTATTTTATTTTGCTCAAAAGTGACTTCAATAAGTAATTCTGATTTCCAGAATCTATTTCCAGCTAGTTTAAACAACTTTCTTTTAATTAAGCAATTAAGGGAAAAAAATTGTTATCTTTCTAAAGATTCCAATAATTAGTTTGTTTAGTTAAAAAATTTTAGCTTGCTTCAAAACAAGACTTAAAACCAAACTCAAAATAATAAGTGGTAGTAGTATCTTGAGAAGACTAATAATAATTAAGACTCCCAAGCCGATTGCTACGTAAATAGCCCATTTCGGGATAAAATGCAGAGAAGTAATTCCTTCTTTACTTGAAAAAGGAGTTACTTCAGGGTCGATAGCCATTTTGTTCTAGAGCTAAGAAGAACTTAACGGCATTTTCTATTAATCGGTAGAGGGAGAGTTGATCTCTAAAGATACAGTTGCTGCTATCCAAGAAGTCTTAATTTAAATCCATAAAAAAAGATCCCTAACCAGTTCGGCAAGGATCAATTTATAGTCGTTGCTTGGCCTTTATCGAACCAACAATCTTTTAAGGCTTTGGAGATAAGGCTTAAATGGATTTAACTCCATTTAGAAAATACCAGGAATAATCTGCCCAGTTGTTGCATAGGAACCAAATGCGGCTACAAAGCCGATCATTGCTGCCCAGCCATTGAACTTTTCTGCTTCAGGAGTCATGGAATTGTTTGAATGTGTGGATTTGACTCCTAAAACATAAAAGAAATACGAACGGAGTGTGAGTAGAAGTACCTAAATCCTTTATTAGGGTATTTGCAGTCGCTGATAAGTTTTGCTTATCTTGTTTCGTGTTGTGGCTCGTGGAGGTAAGTGCGTAGGAGTGCATTAATTGTCAACTGATTAGTATCAGGAGCTTTGAGGCGCTCTTCTTCTTCTTTTGTTCTCCCTTCGTGTCGCTAAACTTTGTGAGCTTAGACAGTCGTTGACTTCAGTTGATCCGACAGAAGAAATCTGGAGTTTGCTGAAGCTCGACTTCATAGGAGTTCGTGCCCAAGGTATTTATGTTTGAGGATCGTCCTCCCTCTTTAATTCTGCATGTGGGTTGTTTCTAAATGAAAGCTCGTTCAGTTACGGAACCATGGGTTATAAGTCTTAGGACCTCCCTTACTAATTCTGTTGGCAATAGTTGGCAGGTAATTGAGCAAAAAAAAGGAAGAACTGCTTTAGCTATTCAGCTCAATGATGGGAGTATGACTTTCAAATATCTAGGGATTGATTGGCAAGAAGCTAATTCGGGAAAAATTAGAGAAGCAGTCGAATCCATTTATAAACTTGTAAATAGTAAAAAGCTTCCATTAGAAAAAGCGGTAGATCAAGTTAAAGGAACTTGTTCTACTGCATCTAAAACAACAAATCGGCGAAAACAAAAACTCCTTATAGGAGCCTGGGAAGGCTATGAGTTCTACAAAGTCAAAGTTAGTAGCGAGATTACTCAGAAAACTTGGGACAACGAATACCGAAAAACTTTCCGCTGGTTGAAGCAGGTAGCAGCAGTAGATGCAAACGATCTATTTATAGATATTGGCAAAACATACGAGGCAGGATCAAGAAGTAGGCAGGTCAGAGTTCAACATATGGCTGCTTTTTTGAGGTGGGCCACTTCAAAAGCCTCAGGACACTTGCTACCTGCTGATAAATGGACACCGCCTCTCAAAGATTCCTTGCAGAAATTTATAGGTAGCAAACCTGCCAGGAAACAACAGGAGCATTCGACTCCGATAGTTGCAATAGAAGATGAAGATCTACTAGAACTTGTCGACTCACTCCCTATTGACCTTGATATGACGGAGAAGAAGCATCGGCTTCGTGATAGAGCCATGGAATGGGACTTAGCCATCAAGCTTGCAGTTGTTTATGGTTTACGTCCCATAGAGGTGAGTTTCGACTATTTAGAAGTCAAGAAGAAAGGCAAAGAAGAGTATCTATTCTGTACATATTGCAAAAAAACAGGTTCAGGAATAATTAGACCAAGACGTCTAAGGCCACTTCACCCTGAGTGGGAGAAAAAATGGAACCTACTTCAAAGGGTCAACCGAAATGATGCCCTTCCACGAATGAAAGATGATGCTGGAGAAGTCTTTAAAAACTACTTGCGATTTAACGCGATCTGGCAAAAACTTAAGGTTGAGCTAGGTGTAGTCCCTTATTCATTCCGGCATAGCTACAGCAGAAGAGGGCATCAAGTTTACAAACTTTCTGATAGTGAGATGAGTGCCCTTATGGGGCAAACGGTTGAAGCACATCAGGTTACTTATGCGCAGTGGAATCTTGAAGCCATGGTTGAGATTCGATCGAATAATCAATGATCTACCCCCTAAAGGGCTTTGACTCAAGGAGAGTATGAGTTTTCCAAGACTAGGGAAATAAAGGATCGGCTTAAAAAGCCTTGTCAACGGAACTTACAAACACCTAAAAAATGTTTTCATATGAGATCTCTAAATCGAGCTTGGCATTAGTGTCACAAGATCAACTCTTTTTACTACCTAGCTTTGTCTAGGAGAGAAACTCTGCTCAAGAACGTTTAAGCGATCCAACAAGTTAATTATTGGATTGCTTAAACGATTTTAGTTAGGAAAAGTACTCTTCCAACCTTTTAAGAGGGCCAGGTTGAAGGTTTACTTAGCCGCCGAGACAGCTGGAGCTGCCTTGGCTTTCCTTGCACGTCTTGCAGGTCTTCCAGCAGAAGGTTTGGATGCTGCTTTAGAAGCTGCTTTCTTAGCGACTACTTTCTTTGCGGCTACCTTCTTGGTTACAGCTTTTTTAGCTGTTGTTTTTTTTGCAGCAGCTTTCTTCTCAGGAGCCTTTTTGGTGGCTGGCGTTCTAGCAGTTGTTCCTTTACGAGTTCGATGGGAAAGGATTAACGCCCACTCATCAGCACTGATGTTGGCGGGCTTGTTGCCATGAACCTCAGAAGCTTTGGCAGCCTTTTCGACGTCTTTGATTAGGTTCTTCCAAGAAGTTGCAAAACGCTTGTCAGACTGAGACTTTGCGCCGCTTTCAACCAGAGACTCCACTACGCCTTCAGCTGTGATCTTTTTCCGTCTTCTGTTGAAGATTTCTTTTTGAAGTTGAGCGATCATGGCATCTGCCTTGGCGCTAACTTTGATTTTTAATTGAGCCATTAACCAGAAAATAGCTATATATAACATCTACCATATTTCGGGAACTTTATGCAAAAAGGCAACCACTTTAGAAACATCTATCAGGTTAATACCAATTAAATATTGCCACTTTCTTGATGTACATCTCAGACAACTTGGAGTGTTTTTCTCTAGTATTGATAGGACTTTATGAATTGGTGCTTGACTTCTTTTGACCACCTGAATCAGTCACCTGATGCCTCGAAGGTGCTACGAACTAAACTCTTCTTTCGCTTTTAAAGTTACGGGAATATCAGGAGGAGTGACATTACCTCTATCCATTTCAACCTTTGGTAATCGCTGTAGAGATATTGGAGCTCTGTGAAAAGTGGAAAACACATACCTGTCAGATGAAAAAATCTGCCTTCAGGATTCATGTTTTATTTCACTTCTCTGCTTAATCTCATTGTTCTTTCAAGTTTTGGAGTCCATAGTGGAGATCTAGAAGCGAGATGCTTGGTTAATGGGAGGTAAGGCGGTTATGACAGTTCCTGTTTCAGTAATAGTTGAAGTTTAGGCAAGTTATACGAAAGGAAGTTAAAAACGATCTCGACGCCTCTTTTAAGGTGAATCCATTGCTCTTCCTCTTGGCACGAATTATTGGTTCATACTTCTGAAGCTGCATATCAAAGCATCAAGAGACCCAATAGAACAGGTAACGGATCAACTCCAATTTTCAGCAGGAATGCATGCAGCGCATGGAGAAGAGGAAGGAGTCATCTGCTCAGGTAGTGCGTCTGTATTGAAACAGTAATGTGCTTTTGTAACTCATCTCTAGTCTTTTATATGTTTTTTCTGAATTGTCGAAGACTTATTGAGCTGTTCGAAGGCTTTATTTATCAGTATCGAGTCAATCATCTTTGGATTGGGTTAGAAGTCCTTTAATCGCTTCAAATAAGCCTCTCAAAATGAGAACACCAAAAGCTACAACTCCAGCAGCCAAAGCCAGACTAAGAAGTAGTGGTCCCACTCCACCAACAGTAGTGTTTTCCATCACTTCTGATATAAACACCCAGGCTATCTCTTTCTCTCAATTCATCTATAGGTCATATAGGCATTAAACAGAAGATAACACAGCTCATACATTGCTTTATAAATACAAAAATGAAATATGTCCAAAAGGCATAAGGCATAACCTTGACAACCTAAGTCTCGCGGCAGGTGTCATGTATATCCAGCCTTGGATAAAGGCATTTTTATCCCACTCCTTTCCTATCTCTTGCTGCTGCATCATTATCCAAAGTGGTTTTAACGATGTCTTGCAAACCACCAGCAGCAGAAGCTATTACAAAGGTAATCAAGAAAGTCAGTCCAGCGAAAATAGCCACTCCCAACTCCAGTGGAGTAATCATTCCAGACACTGCAAAGAAGTCCATCTAAAGAACTTTGGAATGGTTATCTATGAATTCTTTGTAAGCCCAATAGCCAATACCTGCAGTAACTGCTAGAGGCAAAAATAGGGTTGCGAGCTGCAATAGAACATAGAGTCCTAAAGCTGCGACACCTATGCCTTTAATCAATGTCCTGTTGTCGTCAGATAGGCTTTGCCAAAGTTTGTACGGTTTCATAGCTAGAAGGTGATGTTCTCGTTGTTTTTTATTTGAGTCCAAGAGGTTTTAAATCTTCTTTAGACGCAATCCTTCAGGGAGATGTTTTCCGCTTGAAGATGGGCTAGGCAACTTCTATTTCTCCTTTCCTTGAACCATTGAGTTTGAGGTTTGAAGTTGGTTTCTCTCATTAGAAGGGAAGAAGTAAATTGAGTAAGCCATCGTCTTCCTATATGGCTTGCCTCACCATTGATAACGATGACTTGGTTGGCTGAAATATAGACAATAGTCTTATAGCGGAAACAATCAAGATACGGAAGGCTGCCTTATTGCTGTCTAGATTGTTTGGAGTGCTTTACTCTCAATGATCCTCGTCAAAATCACCAATTCGACAGAAGTAGTGGCATCTAAGACTCACAAGCTTTTTGCGAAGGTAACTCCTGAAAAGATTGATGAGAATTTGGTAGAGGCAGAAGTTATTAAGCAAATGGGGTCTGACCTGGCTTCCTTTGGTCTTAAAGGTGAAATTTCAATTGTTCGGGGTATTGAAGTAGAAAAGGAGACCCTTGTTACAAAGAAGGGTTTTGTGGTTAAAAAGCGGCAACAATTTTGATTATCAGTTAAGCATTTAATATTTAAAGTGCTCTGCTCTTTCTCCTTTATGTAGGGAAGGAGCAGTTGTGCCGAACAATTTTCTTGCCAGGCGTAACATCACTTCTATAGTTTCTGAGGCGAGTACATCGACTATTTCAAAAACACCATAAGATGAAATGAGGTGGCGATAGCAGAACAAACAGGCATGCGGAAAAGTATTTGATATTCATTGGGCTCAAGAAAAAGTTGATTACTGCCATTGGATGTATATCCTCTTTGCTCTCTACAGCTCGATAGTCATGATTCAACGAATGAAGCCAAACAGTATGAAAGAAATTTTATAAAGATTTCTAATCTTTGTAGGGAATATCAGGATGAAAGTCCACCAACTAAAATTGTAGAGTTCTAGGGTTCAGGCAAAGAGGTTAGATGTATAACGATTTTGTTTGGTCGGTAAACATCATGGTTGTTCTTCTATTGGCAGGTGTTATTTGGGGCGTGTACTTTATCTTCACTTACGACTCAAATAATCCGGGTTGAGAAATTATGAATGTGCTCTTAGTGGTTGATAAAACTGGATTATTCAAAGGTTCTACTGGTTTAGCCTTGAATCTCTAGAGCCTCTTTTACGGGTTACACAACCAGTGCTAATCCCTAGACTTATAGGGTCAGTAATTAGTGTTGTAACTGTGGGTAACAATCGGTTCAAGAAAGGAGCCAATTACTACCCCTTCTTATTTTCTAAGTAGCCCTCAGCAACAAGGCAATGAATCCATCATGCATTAACTACTTTTTTCTCCGTTGCAGCTAATGCCTTTCTTCTTTAATTCCGTTGTATCTCAGTCCATAACTCTGATAAAGCACCATGCAGTTAAAGTCACCTAATAAAAAGAAGTCGTCAGTTTCTTTGATATTTCTTCCAATGGTTCTTGCCTGCGGAATGCTTTTTTATTATGAGCAATATCCAACTACAAAAACCAGAAGTGAGTTATCTGTTGATGGAATCTTTATGGATTAATAGAAAACTTTGTGATTTATTATGAGGCCTCAAAGACAACGCTTCGATTCAGGGAAATAGTTAATTGTCATAAGGAACTCTTTGCAGCAACGACTTGAACTGACAAAAAGGGCCATAACTAGCCCTTTTTGTCAGTTCAAGTGACCCCCATCACCCAAGCAATGTATGCATCAGCTCTTAACAGCCTCTTTCTCCGCTGGAGCCAATCCCTTAAGTTCTTCCCTAAGCTCATGCTCACGCTCATCGATTATTTTGATGCGTGATTTATATGTTTCTTCAAGTCTTTTTCGGGAAGCCTCGAGGTTATCAAGTTCCTCGTGCTGTTGCCTTAGCTTGAGATCTTTTAGTTGGCTTTCAGATACAACATAAACGGTCCTCGTAGGAGAAAAGAATGAGTCAGCAAAAAGAGTGTCGTATAAGTGTGTGTACATGAGTTTTTTGAAGGAACACCATTATTTTGCCTACAGATTTGAGAGGTTATAAGGTTGGAAACCGAAAGAACTTATACGGTAAATATGACCGACATCGGTTAGTACGACGAAAAGGTCGGGGAACCCCATATGTATAGACAATCAGTCCTCAAGAATTAAAAAGGAATTTTGGGGTGGAGAAGAAGGTGGATACAAAAACTTTCTATTTGCCTTTGAGGCCTTGAATTTCGTTGGAGTGCTCTCCATTGTTAAGGCTACCAACTAAGTGGATTTGGAAATTGAATATCTATTTGTTTGTGGAGGATTCAGGGTTTTTGTCTTTTTAGGAGAAGTATTCCTTATTTGAAAAGGACTTCTGTACCTAGTGTTTGCTTGAAGATGCTGATGGTATGAACAGTCAAGAAAAACCATCAGCAAGACATAAACACTTCAAAGGTATGACTAGTACTGATAGAAAAACTGTGATTAGAGAAAAGTTGAAAGGTCAAGGATTAAAAGGAGGTATTGGAGTCCCTGGGAGAAATTTGTAT
>QCRS01000035.1 GCA_003211755.1 Prochlorococcus sp. AG-463-F15
AAATTTAAAGAGATCTACTTTATTCATTACTGAATAAAAACTATTTAAAGTTGACTTAAATAAACTTTAATAGAGAGTTCATACATCTCTTAACCAGCCTGCCGCATCGCATGCATGATAAGTAAGTATTAAATCTGCTCCAGCTCTCTTGAAACTCAACAAAGTTTCAAGGACCACTGCTCTCTCATCAATCCATCCCTTTTGAGCAGCAGCTTTAACCATTGCATACTCTCCACTTACGTTGTAGGCAGCTATAGGCAGCTCAGACTCTTGTCGTAACCGATAAATAATATCTAGATATGCAAGACCTGGTTTCACCATAAGGATGTCTGCTCCTTCCTGCTCATCTAGCTGGGCTTCAGTAATAGCCTCACGTGCATTAGCTGGATCCATTTGATAAGTACTTTTATCTTTTGGAATGGGCTTTGTCGATGCTGCTCTTGGAGCAGAATCCAAAGCTTCTCGAAAAGGACCGTAATAGGCAGAAGAATATTTAGCTGTATAACTGATTATCCCTACATGCTCAAAACCCTCATCATCAAGGGCTTCACGAATAGCCCCTACTCGTCCATCCATCATGTCACTAGGTCCTATCAAATCAGCTCCTGCTTGTGCCTGAACAACTGCTTGTCGACAAAGATATTCAATAGTCTCGTCATTTAAAACAACGCCAAGGGAACTAACAATTCCATCATGGCCATCACATGAATAAGGATCTAGAGCTACATCCGTCATAATTGTCATTTCTGGTAGCTCTTTTTTTAATCGCCTAATTGCTCTAGGAATTAAACCATTTTCGTTAAAACACTCTGCCGCCTCTTCAGTTTTAAGAGATTCATCAACCTTCGGGAAAAGGACAACACATCTAATACCTAATTGCCACGCCCTCTCCACTTCTGCAATCAAATTATCTAGATTCCAGCGATTTGCTCCTGGCATCGCTTGGATTGGCTCAACCTCAGCACCCTCATGAACAAACAATGGGTAAATGAAATCAGCGGCTTTAAGACTGTGCTCTTGCACCATGCTCCGCAATGCATGAGTGCGACGCAACCTACGAGGACGATAAGTAAGATCCATCAGGACCAAAGAAGGATTTTGATGATCGTAAATCCGACCTTAAAAGGTTGCTGACTTAAGCCAGGATTTACGTGGATCATTGCAACGGACTCGCTGCAACTCCTGAAGAAGTTTTAACTCCTCATTCGACCATTTTTCAGGCAAAGTCATGGTAAGCGAAAAAATCAAATCGCCTCTACAACCATTTAAATGCCATCCTTTTCCCTTTAAGCGCAAACTACGACCTGGAGGAGTCCCAGAAGGAATATTGACCTGAACTTCACCATCAGGCGTCACAACCGTAACAACAGCACCCAAAGCAAGCTCATCCAAAGAGACAGGCAACTCTGCAAGTAAATGCTCGCCTTCAAGCCGCCAAATCAAATGAGGTTGAACTTCAATGTTGAGGTATAGGTCTCCTCTCTTACCTGTTCCTGGCTGTAAATTACCTTTGCCCTTCAATCGAAGTCGAGCTCCAGTCCTAATGCCCTTTGGAATAAGAACCTTTACACGCTCTTCATTTACACAAAGAGTACGTTCTGTTCCATTAAAAGCCTCAGGAAAACTTATCTGTACCGTCGTTACAGCATCAAGATTCAATGTAGACCTTTGAGAACTTCTTGGAAATCCAGCTCCACCAGTAAATCCTGCAGAAGAGGGAGAAGCACCTCTAGGCCCTCCAAATCTTCCTAAAAGATCATTTACAAAATCCTCAAAATTGCCATATCTGCCAAAATCCACATCAAAACCTGCTCCTACTGGCCCATCACCTCTAACACCACTGGTTTCTTTCCAATATTGGCCAAATTGTTCATATTTTCTACGTTTTTGAGGATCCGAAAGAACTTCATAAGCTTCAGTAAGTTCCTTAAACCGTCCTTCAGCCTCTGCATTCCCAGGGTTCATATCAGGGTGATACTCACGAGCAAGCTTCCTATATGCACGCTTAATGGAATCGGAATTGGCTGTGCGCTCAACACCTAATACCTTGAAGTAATCACGGTACCCGCTAGCAACCATGAAGTCCTGTGGCCTCTAGATCCGTATACCTTCAGTTTCTCAGTTGATGCCCAACGTAGTGAGTTACTTAATGGAGGGAAGCCCGAACGCTAGCAATCAAATTTTCTTACTAAGCAATAGCGAAGAACCAAAAAAATTACATCGAGTATTTTTTGCAAGAAGAAAATATTTGGTTTTTTATTAGCTCAATTTGAAGATATAACCCCCTGCCAGATAGGCTTTATTCAAAGAAATGAAAATTGGAGCTTACTAGTGGCTTTGATCAATGGATTTCACCTAAGAAATATTCGTGGTGATGTATTAGGAGGACTGACAGCAGCAGTCGTTGCTTTACCACTTGCCCTTGCTTTCGGGGAGGCGGCTCTTGGGGATGGTGGAGCTATTTATGGACTTTACGGAGCAGTAGTAGTTGGCTTTTTAGCTGCCTTATTTGGGGGCACGCCTGCACAAGTCAGTGGTCCCACAGGCCCGATGAGCGTAACTGTTGCAGGAGTAATCGCAAGTCTTACTGCAATTGGAGTCAATCCATCTTTAGGAGCAGGTGAAATATTGCCAATGGTTATGGCAGCGGTAGTAATCGGAGGACTCTTTCAAGTTCTCTTTGGATTACTGAAACTTGGGAAATACATCACACTTGTTCCCTACTCAGTCGTCTCAGGCTTTATGTCAGGGATAGGTGTAATCATTATTACAATCCAATTAGGACCTTTATTAGGAATTACTACCGGTGGGGGAGTTATTGAATCTGTAAACAGATTAGTTAATAACTTTGCACCAAATGGAGCTGCAATGGCAGTTTCTATAATGACTCTTGCAATAGTTTTTCTTACTCCAAGGAAAATCAGTCAATGGATACCTTCTCCTCTCTTGGCATTATTAATAGTTACTCCTTTATCATTTTGGTTATTTAATGATGCTGTATTAATAGATAAAGGAGTTACTCCAATACCACGAATCGGAGACATTCCAGAAGGGGGGTTAACCTTTTCTATTCCTAATATTAAAGACAATCTTTCAGTAATAGTTCAAGCAGGTCTTGTTTTAGCTGTACTTGGTGCAATTGACTCGCTTCTAACATCATTAGTAGCAGACAATATTTCTCAGACTCGTCACAACTCAGACCGAGAGCTAATTGGACAAGGAATTGGTAATAGTGTCGCAGGTCTATTTAGTGGACTACCAGGCGCAGGGGCCACTATGCGAACAGTAATAAATGTCAAATCAGGCGGATCCACTCCTATTTCTGGAATGGTTCATTCAATAGTTTTATTAATAGTTTTACTAGGGGCAGGTTCACTTGCTGCTGAGATTCCTAAAGCTTTGTTGGCAGGAATTCTTATCAAAGTTGGGCTTGACATAATTGACTGGGGTTTCCTTAGAAGGGCACACAGACTTTCTCTCAAAACAGCAGCAGTAATGTATGGGGTTCTGCTAATGACGGTGTTATGGGATCTCATATCTGCTGTATTAGTAGGTGTATTTATTGCAAATATGCTCACCATTGACTCAATCACCCAAACACAGCTTGAGGGAATGGATGCTGACAACCCATTAGGAGATTCAACTGGAGATGATTTTAGTGATTTACCCCTCCCCTCAGATGAACAAGCACTACTAGATAGATGCTCAGGAGATGTAATGCTATTCAGGCTTCGAGGTCCAATGAGTTTTGGTGCAGCAAAGGGGATTAGTGAAAGAATGATGTTAGTGAGAAACTACAAGGTACTTATTCTTGATATAACTGATGTCCCAAGATTAGGAGTTACTGCAACACTCGCAATTGAAGAGATGGTTGAAGAGGCTAAAACGAATTCCAGGAAGGCCTATGTTGCTGGTGCCACTGGGAGAGTAAGAGATCGTCTTGCAAAATTTGGTATTGAAGGAATTGTTTCTACTAGGAAAGAAGCCTTAGAAGCCGCTCTAAATGATATTCTTGTACCATAATCTCAAAAATTAATTATTTAGCTGTTCCAATTAATTTTAGACACCTATATGAATACAAGTCTAATCCTCCAAAATGTATTAACCCCGCCAGTCCTTTTCTTCTTTTTAGGAGGCTTAGCCGTCTTCCTTAAATCTGATCTAGAGATTCCTTCACCACTTCCAAAACTATTCTCTCTATATCTTCTATTGGCTATTGGCTTTAAGGGTGGCCTTGAGTTACATCAAAGTGGCTTCGATGGTCCTGTCATACCAACTATTCTGGCAGCCATAATAATGTCTCTTCTTATACCACTTATTTGTTTCTTTATTCTGAGGATAAAGCTAAATGTATTTAACTCAGCAGCGATTGCGGCAGCCTATGGTTCAATTAGTGCTGTAACATTTATTACAGCTGAAAGCTTTCTTTATAGTCAAAATATACCGTTTGATGGATTTATGGTTGCTGCTTTAGCAATTATGGAGTCACCTGCCATCATAGTTGGACTTCTACTTGTGAAAATTGCAGCACCAAAAGAAAGACCTGCGGAGAGAGTAATGAAATGGAGAGAAATACTCCATGAATCAATGCTCAATGGTTCAGTTTATTTGCTCTTAGGCAGTTTGCTCATAGGTTTCCTTACTGGTGCATTTAATCCTTCTGGGGTGGAAAAGATGCAACCATTTACAGGCAACTTATTCTATGGAGTCGAATGCTTCTTCCTATTAGACATGGGAATTGTTGCAGCCCAAAGACTTCCTAGTCTAAAAAAAGCAGGATCTTTTTTAATAGGTTTTGCAGTAGCAATGCCTCTTTTCAATGCTCTGATTGGTGTGCTTGTTGCTAGAGCCTTAGATTTAGGGCCAGGGAATGCACTTCTATTTGTTGTGCTTTGTGCAAGTGCTTCTTATCTTGCAGTACCTACAGCCATGAGAATGACAGTACCAGAAGCAAAATCAAGTTATTACATATCAACTACGCTTGGGCTTACTTTCCCTTTCAACATTGTCATAGGTATTCCTGTATACATGGGTTTAGTGAATCGACTTATTCCTGCAACTGCCTAAAAGGAGAAAACACATGAAGCGTTTGGATCTTATTTTCAGTGAGAGAGAGTTAGATGAGATGTTGAAGTGTCTAGAGAAAGCCGAAGTTCCTGGATATACGGTTATGAAGCATGTGACAGGCAGAGGCCCAGAGAGAGTCGTTTCAGAAGATATGGAATTCACTGGCCTCGGTGCTAATGCGCATGTAATTGTGTTTTGCCAGGAAGAGATATTAGAGCGCATAAAGAATAGCGTTCAACCTATTCTTAATTACTACGGAGGAGTTGCATATATCTCAGAGGCAAACCCCCTTTGACAACCAAACTATTATCTTAAATCTTATCTAAGCTTCTATTAAATAAATAATTATTTATTTAAAAATATCATCGCACTTTAACTATTTAGTCGCTACGAATGGACCCAATCCACACGAATTGACTTACGACTATTTAAGTATCGATCTATTGCCATTGCTGCTATACATCCATCTGATGCTGCTACTACCGCTTGCTTAAATGGAGTGTTACGAATATCCCCAATAGCCCAAACACCTTCAGAAGTAGTAGACATGAAATCATCAACTACCACTCCACCATCTTCTTTGAAGGCCACTTGGTCCCCTAAGAAATCAGTGATCGGTTTTGATCCACTCATATAGACAAAAACTCCTTCTAGAGACAAAGCCTGCTGATTTTCATCTGAACGCGACTTGACTTGAACTCCAGTAACACCACCTTCATTCCCTTCTATTTGTAAAAGTCTTGTCTTACTCCAATGTCGAACGTTGGATTGAGCAATCAAATCTTTTGCATGCAAATCATCATCTTTCGGGTCATTTGAAGTTATCCAATGAACTAAGGAAGCGAACTTTGTAAGGACCTGAGCTTCCTCAACAGCTTCTTTATTAGAGCCAACTACTGCTACCTCACGCCCTTTGTAAAAGGCACCATCACAAGTTGCGCAATAACTAACTCCTCTACCCAAGAAATCAGCCTCACCTTTGAAAGATGCTGGGCGACCCATTGCTCCACTTGCTAGCACAAGTGCACGAGCTTTAAAAGTACCTTCAGGTGTATAAACAGTTTTCCATTCTCCGTTCACATCTACACCAAAAACCTGAGCGCGACGATAATCAGTGCCATATTCGACCGCCTGATCACGCATCAAGGCAAGTAACGTATCTCCACTCATTTCACTTGATACACCAGGATAGTTAGCAATTTGATGTGTAATTGCTAACGCTCCCACCGCTGGATTCTTGTCAAGGATGACTGTCTTTAGATTTGCTCTGGCGGAGTACAACGCACAGGTACAGCCTGCAGGTCCACCACCCACGATCACAACATCAGCTTCTATTGTTTCCAAGGGCCAAGTGTCTCCTTCAGAATTGAACTTCTTTTATCAAAAGCAGCATATGAAACTCAGCGAGGAATGCCTTAAAGAAATTCGACATATCCACTCATTAGCTTCGTTAGTTACTCTTCAAAGACTTTAGTGACTAAGAGATCCCATAGGGGAAATAACAAAGTTCATGAATAGGACTTTTAAAAAAAGTGAGCCCTTCCTCAATCGATCAACAAGAAACCCTAAAAGAGCTAATCTGTTTCCAGGATGGTTGCAAATGAAAGAGGGTAGAAGGCCTAAACAACTTGCCAGCTTCTGGATTGGGCCTCTAGTAGCAGGTAGTTGTTTGGCAACTGGCTATGAGCTCACACAGAGGGTAATGATCCTCAAAAGCAACCTCCAAGAACCGGCAACTGAATTATTTCAAAATCGAGGAAATTATCCAGGAAAGCGACTTGAAGCTCTAAGAAAGCTTCATCCAAATGGACACAAAACAAGCCTCATCGAGGAAGAAAAAAAAATCTCACCAACCTTAACTGCTTTACAAGAGAAGGAAATGAAAACAGTTCTAGATGCTCTAGATCCAATTTCAGAAGATTCCGAAAACCCCAATCAAACTCATAAACAAAGATCTATATCCCGATTAATTGTTCAAGAAGTCATAACTCTAGATACACAACAAATATTCAAACGCAAAGCCTTTGATGACCTCTTCAAAACACTGCAAACGCCCTAAAAAAGACAAAATCAATCACAGGTTTTTTTTAACAACAAGCTAACAATGGGATCTAATGACAAACTGCTGCAAGCAACTCTTAATCGTCTCGGAGCTCGCATTGGACAAAGATTGATCAATTCAGCAGTTGAACTAGCAGTGATAGCTCAAGAAGCCCCAGAAAAGTTTCGAAAGGAATGGGAGCTTTTTCAAGAAGAAGTAATTGCTGAAGCCAATCAATTAGAAAATGAATCAATTGAAGAGAATTTTTCAGATAGCAAACAAGAATCTGAAAATGATGAGACTGAGAAACCACAGCAAAAAATTGATCAGATTCGGGCCAAGGTGGCTGATTTAAGTGGAAAGTTAGAGGCCAAGAAATAATGAATGTTTGGAGAACCCTTGTTCCTATCCAAAGGGTTTCGAGAGCACTTCTTATTTGGAAGGGAGTACTAACACTATTGTTTTTCCTTTGGTGGGATGCTCAACGATGGGGCTACCCAGGAGGTTATACCAGTGAAAAAAAACAACGAAGGCAACGAATTCGAGCAAATTGGCTCACTAACAAATTAGTTCAACTTGGCTCAGCTTTTATCAAGCTCGGTCAGCTTCTCTCAGCTCGACCAGATGTTTTACCCTCTGGCTGGGTAGCTGAACTAGCAGAGTTACAAGACAAAGTACCTGCCTTCGATTTTCAAATAGCGCAATCTGTAATTCAGCAAGAATTGGGTTCAAGATGCACAGAGATAATTGAAATTGATGCCAAACCTTTAGGGGCAGCCTCACTTGCACAAGTTCATCGTGCTCGTCTTAAAAACGGCCGTGAGGTTGTTTTCAAGATTCAACGACCAGGTCTTGAAAAATTATTTCGTCTTGACCTTGAAGTAATGCAGCAAGTTGCAGCTGTACTTCAAAAAAACCCCAGCTGGAGCAAGGGAAGAGACTTCGTTGGGGTTGCCAAAGAATGCCAAAAAGTCTTGCTTAGAGAACTTGACTTTCGATTAGAAGCTCAATATGCAGCCAGATTTCGTCAACAGTTCTTTGAAGAGCCTGAGATCCTTGTGCCACGAGTTATTTGGGAGCTATCGACACGCAAACTTCTCTGTCTTGACTATCTACCAGGGATCAAAGTGAATAATCGAAATGCACTTGTTGAAAATGGAATAAATCCATCTTTAGTTGCTGAAATTGGAGCAACAAGTTATTTAAAACAACTAGTAAAGTTTGGTTTTTTTCATGCTGATCCACATCCAGGGAATCTAGCGGTAGCAGCTAATGGAGCCCTTATCTATTACGACTTCGGAATGATGGGACTGATCTCTGATGGGCTTCGCAAACGACTTGGTTCTATGGTTAATGCTGCAGCTGCAAGAGATGCAGGAAAGCTTGTAAAAGAGTTTCAAGCAGCTGGTTTGATTGCTTCTGACATAGAAATTGGTCCTGTAAGACGATTAGTTAGGGTGATGCTCAAAGAGGCTCTTACTCCTCCATTTAGCCCAAATGTGATAGAAAAAATTTCAGGTGATCTATACGATCTTGTTTATGGAAAACCATTTCGACTACCTGCGGAGTTGATTTTTGTAATGCGAGCGCTCACAACTTTCGAAGGTGTAGGCAGGAGTCTCGATCCAAGCTTTAATTTAATTGATATAGCCAAGCCATACCTGATCCCACTCATGACTTCAGGAAATTCCAGTCCAAACGAACTAATAAATGAGCTTGGTCGTCAAGTTGGAGCTTTAGGGAGCAAAGCAGTAGCAATCCCTAAGCGATTAGACGAAAGTCTTGAGAGGCTAGAGCAAGGAGACTTGCAACTACAAATTCGCATGGGGGAGTCTGATAGACAATTGCGACGGATGATCAACGCACAACAAGCAATGGGGCAATCAATATTGCTGGGTTGTCTTGGAATTACTGCAGCACTTCTCGGTTCTAGTGATCAACCAATTCTTTCACTTCTACCAATATGTGCAGGTTTACCTGTTGGATTTGGCTGGTTAAAATTACAGTTCAGAATGAATCGTGAATCCAGAATAGATAAAATCCCTGCGAAATAAGTATCAAGAGTAAAGTTCAAGATTCCTAAATTAGGATATTAAATCTCTACCTCTAGGACCTAAACCTGTAGCTCCTGCATACACAGCTTGAGTGCCTAATTCATCTTCAATTCGAAGTAATTGATTATACTTTGCGACTCTTTCACTTCTACTCAACGAACCAGTCTTTATCTGTCCGGAACGTGTAGCAACAGACAAATCAGCAATAGTCGTGTCTTCAGTCTCACCACTTCGGTGACTAATAACACTTGTATAGCCAGACCTATTGGCTAAATCTATTGCCTCCATAGTCTCTGTCAGGGATCCTATCTGATTAACTTTGATCAAAATAGAGTTTGCAACATTCTCATCAATACCCTTCTGCAATCGCAGAGTATTAGTTACGAATAAATCGTCACCAACTAGTTGAACCTTATTTCCCAATTCTTTCGTAAGAAACGCCCATCCATTCCAGTCATCTTCTGCCAATCCATCTTCAATAGAAATTATGGGGTAACTATTTACCAATTTGACCAACTCAGCAACCATCTCTTCGCTGGAATACTTTCCTCCACCATAGGAATAAATTCCATCTTGAAAAAATTCTGTACTAGCGACATCTAAAGCTAATGAAATCTCTTTTCCAGGTTGAAATCCAGCTTTCTTTATCGATTCAACTAGCAAATCCCCTGCCGATTGATTACTTACAAGGTTTGGAGCAAAGCCACCTTCATCTCCAACAGCAGTAGATAAGCCCTGTTTATTCAAGAGACTTTTAAGAGTATGAAAAACCTCTGCACCCATCCGTAGTGCTTCACGAAAGCTACTTGCTCCATGAGGGACAAGCATAAACTCCTGAAAGTCAAGATTGTTAGCAGCATGAGCACCTCCATTAATCACATTCATCAATGGGACTGGCAATAGGTTGGCCATTGGCCCCCCTAAATAACGGTATAAAGGCATTCCCAGTCCATTTGCGGCAGCCCGTGCTGTCGCAAGACTTACTGCAAGTATGGCGTTTGCTCCTAAAACCGATTTATTAGAACTTCCATCAAGATCAAGCATTGTTGAATCAATAGTGGCCTGATCAAAAGCAGATAATCCGCATAATGAAGGCGCTATGCGCTCTTCAATATG
>QCRS01000036.1 GCA_003211755.1 Prochlorococcus sp. AG-463-F15
GCAGGAGCAGGTGAGGTCTCCTTAATAACAGATTCAGACTCCTTATTTAAAACAGTTGAAGGAGATGCTTCTTCCTGGAAAGAGTTCGTCACCGTGACACAACTTGGAGCAAAGAGAAAAATGCTTTCTCCAATTCGCTCCTGGTGTCCATCAATAGCAAAAGTGCCTCCAGCCACAAAATCCACAGCTCTTTGAGCCTGATCAGGTTCCATCATTGTGAGATTCAATATCACAGTCTTCCGTTCACGTAAAGCTTGAATAGCTCTTGGCATTTCATCAAAACTTCTTGGCTCCATTAAATTAACCTCGGCATTCGTTGTAGAAATACCAGGCATACCAATAACGTTGGACGACGAAATACCATTCTCCAAATCAAAAGGGCTTGACTGGTCAAAAGGGGCTAATTCACTACCAATGCTTCTGGCACTTCTGTTAGAAGGGTCAAATTCATCCCCCGTTTCGTAGTCAAGCTCATCGAAATCACTTTCAAGGTAGTCGTCACCAGCAACGACAGCACGAAGACGGGAAATAAGCGACACCAGATCAATCCTCTTAGAACAACGTGGGGGTAAATCGGCTTAAAACCGATATTAAGAGCGTCTTTTTAAGGAAGACAAATAAACCCTCTTCCTTAAATAGCGTTCCATGAAGGTAGGGGCAAGGTTTTCAACCGCTTTTAGTGATATCTGTGTGAGTGTTGACATGATTAGAGCGATCACCAAATAAAGATGAACCCAGCCTCAACCAAGTTGAACCAGCCTCTAATGCTTCCCGCCAGTCACTACTCATGCCCATAGAACAATGAGGTAGTTTCAGTTGATTTGCTAAAACACGACATTCTCTAAAAAGATTTTTCCTTTCATCTAAATCGAGACTTATGGGGGGCATTGTCATCAAACCAATAATCCTCAAATGAGGTAATTGATTGAGATTGGGCCATGCCTCAATTAACTGATCTGGAGCAAATCCGCCTTTTGTAGGATCCTCACGAAATTTCACTTGAAGCATTATTTTTGGCGAGCGTTTTTCCTCTCTTGAGATTCTTGAGATTCTTTCTGCCAAAACAAGCGAGTCAACGGAGTGAATGAAGTCAAAAGATCTCACTACATTCCTTACCTTGTTGGTTTGTAGGCGCCCTATGAAATGCCAGCGAAGAGTTCTTATCTCTTCAAGGGCCCTTAATTTAGGCAATGCTTCTTGTAGCCGACTTTCACCAAAATCAATTTGACCGATATCTGCAAGTAAACGAATAGAAGAGACTGGATGCCCCTTACTAACTGCAAGCAATTGAACACCTGATGGCAAACACTCACAAATATGCTGCAATCGAGCTGAAAGCATCAGAACAGTTCAAATAAAAGTTTGATGGAATAATTCCTGCCACCTTTCCTTATCCGCAGAGTTATCTCGTCGGCAACGTGATAAATGAATTTCGGCATGATGACGAGCATCCAAATATGGAATCACCTCAAATTGAGCTCCCCTAGGCTGAAGCGTGACCAAAAAAAACATTTTCTGTGCATATAACGTGGCATATACATCCCTACCCTCTCCAGCTGGCGCTACCAGATAAAGCATTCCGAAAGTAGGGTGATTGAGATAACGCTCAGCACTCACCTTTTAAAGACTAGGTAGCTACAAAGCACCGTACTTCCCACGCAAGCCAAGAACCAATAGCAATAAGAAACTAGAGCCAAGATTCAGCACAGATACCCTTCCTCTTAAGGTTGTTATTGGACGAAAATGTTCTGAGGGAAGCAAGAGTCCACCCCTAGCCAAAAGGGCATCTGCTCCTTGCTCAGCCCTTAAAAGAATATTGGCCAATAGTCTTTCAGCGACCGAAATAACAAGGGACAAAGTGGCCTTCAATCCAAGCCGTCTCATATTTATTGCTCTTGAAGCTAAAGAACGCAAAAGATTTTGAAATTCCTCCTGAACCAAAGGCAAAAACCTTAAAGATAAAAGCAGTTGAAAGCTAATTCTTTCAACTGGTAAACCAAGCCATGACAGGGGAGCCATGAGCCAACGTAATGTCCAAACCAAATCTTCAGAAGGCGTTGTGAGCAACATCAGATTGACACTATGAATAACCGTAAAAATTAAAGTAGAAGTGTTCAATCCCAATTCAGCTGAGCGGCGATTAATCACAAAAGGCCCTAAGACTATGCTTCCCACATGAAATGGGCCAAATTCTAAAAGGTTCCAAGATGGAGCCAAGATCAAAGTATTGGGCAACTCTTGCGGAGGACGAACAGAAAAGGTCGCAGGTGTTTCACCAGTGGGCAAAAGAATTGCTAACACCCCAACACAAAGAGCAAGTACTAAAACCAAGCAACAAGAACGCCACCAAACCCGTAAAGGGAGCCAGCTAAACAAAGTCAACAACAACAGTGCCCCTACCAATCCAACTCTCCAAGTGGGGCCTGCAAGAACAGGGGTCAGCAAGAACATGACTACCCATGCCATCTTCAACCTTGGGTCCAGGTTCCTTAACCAACCAGTATTTCCAGCGACATATTGCCCAACTGGAATCTTTCGCAACCAATCCATAACTTACAAAGGCCTGCTCTGCTGTTTAGCAAGATCCCTTTCAGCATCACGCTGCTGCTTCCCTCGCCAAAACAATTTCAATGGAGTTCCATTAAAACCCAACCCTTCCCGCAATTGCCTTTCTATATACCGACGATATGTTTCTCCAAATAGTTTGGGGTCATTTACAAACAAAGTGAAGCTAGGAGGTCTATTGGCAACTTGCGTTCCGTAATAAAGGCGCCCCTGACGACCACCCCTAGTCGTTGGCGGACTGCGCCAACTCAAAGCCTCCTTAAGTACTTCATTGACAACTGAGGTGGTTACTCGTCTTCGGTGTTGTTCAACTGCCAAGTTTGCTAATACAAAAATACTTTCAACTCTCTGCCCTGTAAGAGCTGAAGTGAACAACATTGTTGCCCAATCAAGGAAATAAAGCTTCGTTCTAAGTTCTTTCTCAACTCTTGGCATGGTGTGACTGTCCTTTTCAAATGCATCCCATTTATTAACCACCAAAACACATGCTCGTCCTGCCTCCTCAATCCGCCCTGCTAATCGCTGATCTTGTTCAGTTACACCATCGAGAGCATCTATAACCAACACACAGATATCACTACGTTCAATTGCTTTAAAACTTCGATTAATGCCAAAGAATTCAGGTCCATAATCTACACTTCGGCGGCGGCGAATACCTGCTGTATCAATCAATTTCCAAGATTGACCTTGCCTATTCAAGCGAGTATCAATCGTGTCACGAGTTGTACCACGAACAGGGCTCACTATTGCTCTAGATTCGCCACAGATAGCATTCAAAAGGCTCGACTTCCCAACATTTGGTCTTCCAATAATTGCCAGCTCGATAGGTTCATCCTCCTCTCCTTGTATTTCTTTTGGAGGGAGAAGAGAGACCACAAGGTCTAGCAAGTCACCAGTGCCGGCACCATGAATTGCAGAAATTGGATAAGGCTCCCCCAAACCAAGACGCCAAAATTCAGCAGCCATAGCAAGGCCCTGTTCAGGCGATTCGCATTTATTGACAGCCACAACAGTTTTACAAGGGTGTGATCTCAACCATTTAGCGATGGCCTCATCCGCAGCCGTTAACCCTTGTTGACCATCAACAATTACTAAAGCCAAGGCTGCTTCAGCAAGAGCCAAGTTGGCCTGCTCTCTGATCTCAGGAAGGAATTCACTATCGTCATCAAAAACAAGACCACCTGTATCTACAACCTTAAATTCCCTGTCACGCCAAAACCCATCTTGGTAGTTACGGTCTCTAGTCACACCAGGATGGTCATGCACTATCGCTTCACGACTTTGACAAAGACGATTTACCAACGTGGATTTCCCTACGTTGGGGCGACCAATTATGGCGACGACAGGACGCGCCAATTTCCTTAACCATCTCTTAGATTCTCGACCTTACAGAAGCACAGACCTAATTAATTAACCTTGATTGCATTCACAAGACAATCATCAATTCCTCATAACCATTTTCTAGAGAGTTGACTTGATTTAAGCAACCTAAAGGAACTCAAAATAACTGATTTAGTACTTTTACTTTTAATACACTGGCGGATCGCCAGGATGTCCTTCTATCGGGTCGAGAGGTGGGTCAAACAACAAAGGTAGTGGTCCTTTCTCAGGAAGTTCTTCGCCTCGAATCGATATCCACGCCAACAACCAATTTGCCGCTGTCGCCCTCCTTGTTCGGCGCGGATAAAGCTCTCCGATTCGATATCCATCAAAATTCAAGCTCTTCTTTAGCAGTTGCTTGTATTCCTTAGGTATAGATCTAGTTAACTTGACCGATGCTTTCCTTTGTGCAATTACTTCAGGTGCTTCTGGGAAAGCCTCTCCCCAATCAAGTGGTGTATTTTCCCCCGCCAACCAAACTTCATCAAGTGATTCTGCAGGTTTATAACCAAGTCTTTCCCAAATCAGCCTAACAACAAAACAATCAGCTATTCGATCAGAAAGTATTTCAAGTAAAAGAGCCTTGCTTAGAGGCCAACGAGATATTAACAAGCTCATATGATCTCAATTCTCAGTAAAAGCATCACACCGTTCTGAAGAGTGAACATTTAGGCTAATCAAACCTTTCAAAGTATCGAATTAGATCTGCAGAATGACAAGGTCTCACCATGAATTAACCATCCTATGTAAAGGTGGAGAAAAGACAATAAGATCTCGAGTCTTGCAATCTCCTTTAGCTGGAGTTAGTGATCAGATCTTTAGAAAGCTAGTTCGGCGTTGGGCACCTGAAGCTCTTTTATTCACTGAAATGGTTAGTGCTAATGGCCTGAAAATTGGTCATGGTGACTACAAAATAGATGAGCTGTCTAACGAGAAAGGTCCAATAGGGGTTCAGCTCTTCGACCATCGTCCCGAAGTAATGGTTGAAGCTGCTATTAAAGCTGAAGCATGTGGTGCTTTCTTAATCGACATCAATATGGGTTGCCCAGTAAAAAAAATCACAAAGAAAGGTGGAGGCAGTGGTCTGCTTTCAGACCCTGAACTTGCAGAAGAAATCATTGCGAAAGTTGCAAATGCAATAAAGATTCCCGTCACTGTTAAGACCCGCCTTAGTTGCCAAGAAGAAGGATCCCCTGTTCCCGTCAAATTTGCTCTACGCATGCAAAATGCTGGAGCCCAACTCCTTACGGTTCATGGACGTACTAGAACACAAGGCTTTTCTGGTAATGCAAATTGGGTTGCCATCTCAGAAGTGAAAAATGCTCTAAAAATCCCTGTTATTGCAAATGGAGACATTCAAAATGCTGATGATGCATTGCGTTGTCTTTCTATTACTCAGGCGGATGGCGTGATGATTGGTCGTGGAAGCATGGGAGCCCCTTGGCTAGTAGGTCAAATTGATTGTGCTTTGCAAGGGAAGCAAAAACTTGAGACGCCAAACCCTAAGGAGCGTGTGAGTCTGGCTCTTGAGCATTTAGAAGAGCTTCTCGAAAGCAAAGGTGAACACGGACTACTTATTGCTCGCAAACATATGAGTTGGACATGCAAAGGTTTCCCAGGAGCGACACATCTCCGCCATTCTCTAGTTCGAGCCAAGACACCTTTAGAAGCAAAAACTCTTCTTAAAAATCAACTTCTAATGCTTAGCTAAAGAGAAGAACCTTAGTAAAGCTATTCATCTAAAGAGGATTACAAAGCATCCCTTTTTCTTCAAGGCAAGGTCTCTGGCCAACTTTGACGTATAAGCAGCAAAGAAAAATATGGTCTATCAGTTGCGGGGACCTTACTCGCTAACAACACATTTTCATCCGAGAATCCAACTCTCTGAGCAAAAAGTGAATCATTTAATAATCCTTTCTTCTCTAGCAGAGGTCTAACCCAGGTCCAACGTCTTCCTAATTTCAATAAAGCAAGAACTGTATTTGAGCGAAAGGCATCATCTAAAAGCATCTTTAAACTTTCCGAGTCATTAGGCGTTGGCAAAATAAGTAAATGATCGTTTTGCAATGAAAGAGGCCATTCTCCAACTGCTGCTGCGGCTGAAATAGCAGTTATCCCAGGAATCAAACGGATCGGACAATTAGGGTGATGAGCCTTTATGTAGAGCAATACATAAGAAGCACTCGCAAATAAAGACACATCACCTTGGCAAAGGAAAGCAACTTCTTCTCCTTCCATTACTAAAGAAACCAACTTTTCACTTGCCTCTTTCCAAGCCTTTTGACGAGGTTCTGACTCGCGAACCATCGGAAAAAGCAGTGGCAAGCGCCTCTTCTCCTCTGTAATCCACAAAGCAGCAACATGTGCCGCAATCCCATCCTCTCCTTCCTTAGAGACTGGATAAGCAACCAATGTTGCCTTTTGGATAGCCTCCACTGCTGACAAAGTCAATAAAGATGGGTCACCTGGTCCCACACCTACAAGTGTCAGAGATGGTGTCGCCATATCAAAAGAAGTTTTCAACTAAAGGGTGAACATTAAGTGCCTTGTTCTAAAACATGGGCTTCTAGAACAGCCAAAAGCTTTTGAATTCAATAAATTCAACTCCTTGAAGAGGAGAAGAAATACAGTCAATTAACTATGCATTCTTGGGGCACAATGCAATTCAATAAGAGTTTCAGCCTCAACTGCAGCCAACTCCTGTAAACGTGAAGTAATGACTTTTCTATCAAAGCGTTCTTCTGCAAGTGTCCAATAAATACCAAAATGACGAGCTTCACTTGTAAGTAAATCTCGATAAAGGTTCGCTAACTCAATATCAGGACAATTAGAAGCTAGTAAAGACATTCTTTCGTGACTTCTCGCCTCAATTAAACCAGCGACAAGAAAACTATCTAGCATTCTTTCAGGCTCTACTCCCCTAATGCTCTTAGCTAAGACCGCGCCATAAGGGGGGGCATGCAAAGGCTCCAAATAACGTCCTCTTGATTTGAGAATCTCTAAAACGCATTCAAAGTGTTCCAACTCCTCTCTAACTAGTGGACTAAGTGCTTCAGCAAGCCCAGGTTCACATAAATAGCGAAACATCATTTGTAGAGCTGCACCAGCAGCTTTCCTCTCGCAATGTGCGTGATCTATAAGCAACTCAATTGGATGAGCCAGGGCTTGTTGCAACCAAGCATCACTAGTGACACTAGCCAACCATTTGATTCGTACTTTTGATGAATTATTAGTAATTAAAACACTCATTAGATCTATCCAGGCTTGCGTAAATAATTCAATATGCCTTGCAATGCAAGGTGATAACTCATAACACCAAAGCCACTGATAACACCCACTGCGCGATCAGAAAGAAATGAATTATGGCGAAATTGCTCCCGCGCAGATGTATTGCTTAGATGCAACTCAACATATGGGATGCCAGCGCCCAATAAAGCATCCCTTAAAGCAACTGATGTATGTGTGTACGCTCCTGCATTAATAAGGATCGCATCCACTTCACCAATAGCCTTGTGAATGCGATCAACAAGAGCACCTTCAAAATTACTTTGGAAGCAATCAAGTTGCACCCCCTCTTCTTTTGCTTTTCTCTGAAGGTCAACCTCTATTGCTTGAAGGGTACTGGATCCATATATAGAGGGTTCTCGCTGACCTAAAAGGTTGAGATTTGGACCATTGATAAGCAGTAAATGCATCAACCTCTACATCAAAAGTACTGCAATGATCGTATCCATCTTGAGCAACAACGCCCAGCAAATTGAGGAATTCTTGGACCATTAACTGTTAATGTCACTTTGTGGTTCGGGTCGGTGCCCGAGTGGTTAATGGGGGCGGACTGTAAATCCGCTGGCTCTGCCTACGTTGGTTCAAATCCAACCCGGCCCACCTTCCACAAGCCCTTGTAGCTCAGCGGTAGAGCACTCCCTTGGTAAGGGAGAGGTCCCGGGTTCAAGTCCCGGCGAGGGCATGAGCCCTGACCTCAACCAAAGGGAAACGAACTTCAGGCACTGGAGGTTCTTAAAGACAGAAAGTGGACGTCCGCTTTTTAGTCCACTTTGCTCTACCGGCACCTCATTTGGATGACGCATCTGTACCTGATGCTTCTCCACAAATGGCAACGATTCGTAAGAGCGGCAGTGGCTGGCAAGCATTAATTCGAAAGAAGCAATACACCGGCCCTAAAGCGAAAACATTTCCCACAAAAAACCAGGCTCAACTGTGGGCTGATGTTGTTGAACGTTCACTCCAGCCACCCAAAAGACTCACAGATACACCACCGAAAATATTCCAAGAAGCCATTGAGGCCTACATCGAAGGTCCTCTGAAACATCACAGAAGTGGCCATAACGAGAAATACCCCTTACAAGTCACTGCCAACAGTTGGCTGGGTGGAGTTCCTCTCAATGAACTCAGCATCAGGCATCTAGCCGTTTGGAGAGATGAACGTCTGATCAAAGTCAAAGCCAACACCGTGATGCGAGAGCTGAGAATTCTCAGAGTTCTCTTGGATTGGGCCAAAGATGAGCTCGGTTGTGAGCTCAAAGAGAACCCTGCACGAGAACTCAAAGTCAGAGGAACCAGTGACGCAAGAATTCCTCACCTCACCCAAGAAGAAGAAAGGCGCTTACTCCAAGAACTCAGTCATTGCAGGAACCTTGAGCACAAAAGACTGGTCCAATTAGCACTCGCAACAGCGATGAGACGCTCTGAATTGCTCTCGTTGAAGTGGTCGGATCTAGATCTCAATCAAGGCCTCGCAAGGTTGAATCGCAAAGGCTGTGCAGCTCAAGGAAGACAGCAAAGTCAACGATTAGTTCCACTATCACGCTCAGCTATCAAGCTGTTGAAGCAATATCCAAAGAGGGAAGTAGACGTATTAGGAATCACAGCTTCTGCTAGTCGTCATGCTTTCAATAGAGCCAAACAAGCAGCAGGATTAAAGAGTCTTCATTTTCATGACCTTAGACATATTGCGATTAGCAGGATGTGGAATGAAGGAATGAATGTCATAGAGATCAGCACTGCTAGCGGCCACAAAGATCTAAGAATGTTAATGAGATATAGTCATTATTTGCCCGCTTAAGGAGTATGTAGCAGATACTAAATCTTTTTATTTATGCACATATAAGGACACAACAGCTCAAAAATTAAGTTACGTCTTATATAAAGATTATTACCGCATTTAATACACTTTTCACATAAAGAATAAAATACAAATACTTATACTCTTTGCTTTAGATTATATTCCTTATATGCCCTAAGGTATATAAGAGCTTAAGACCTCAAACTTTTGCAATGTACTTAAGTGCTACTTCTAAAAATACTTATATAACTGCTTTATAACCGGCTTAAAACTACCCTTTAGCCCAAGGGAAGTACCTCTTTAATTTGTGTTTTTCGTCCTCCTCCCAGACAGGGCTTACTTAAGACGTCTTATTTAAGGGGTTTACTTAAGAGGCCTTAACTTAAGGGGTTTACTTAAGAGGCCTTAACTTAAGGGGTTTACTTAAGAGGTATTAACTTAAGGGGTTTACTTAAGAGGTATTAACTTAAGGGGTTTACTTAAGGAAGCAGTTAAGTACTACTACTAAAACCTGCCCTTTAAACCCAGTAAAGGACCTCTTTAATTTGTGTTCTAGATTTCGTCTCTTTTTTGCTTTTTCGCCCTCCCCTCAGAACGAGCTAGAAGACCTTGAAGGCCTACCAAGGTCAAAAGAGCCGCGTCGACGGCTTCGGCCTCCCGGAAGGACTCTGAGGGCCTCTAGAGGCGTCCTTTGTCGCTTGGTCTATCGAACAAGTTGAATCCCTAGCTTGCGCCAAATGTCCTATCAATAAATAGAAGGTCAACCGATACAAAATCCAATGTCATTTTTTCAATGCTCTAAGGTCTTTTTGAAGTTTATATATATGAACATCTAAGTTTTGCAAAATAGTTGAACCTTCCCACCATTGAAACCGATAAACATC
>QCRS01000037.1 GCA_003211755.1 Prochlorococcus sp. AG-463-F15
TCAGAAGAATACACATATTTAATCAAATTTAAAACCATCCTTGGCTCAATTTTGGCAATAGCAAAGGGTTTTAATGCATCGAAATCCAGGAATTTCACAAAAAGGCCTGGACAAGAACTAATGAATAGATAATTTATAAAAAAGCTTTAGCTATAAGACGATGGCCAGGTTTCAACCTCTAAAGATGCTGCCCTTAACAGCTCTAGGGGTCTTGTTTACTTCATTAGTTGGTTTAGCTAGCAATGCAGGACCCACTGAAATAGGGGAAAAAGGAGCCAATGTTTACTGCTTTATGCGCAGTACTGGAAATAAGCATGAGGTCAGTTGGGATGCAGCGTACCAAATGATCAAACGTCAAAAAAGTAGCTTATTTAAAACATCACCAAAGCATGGTGCTGTAATGATTACTGAGACAGTAGTGCAAAATCCAGAGAAATATAAAGATTGTGGAAGATATCTTGGAGATCTATACTCCCCCAACGATATCAATATTGTGGATAAAGTTGAGGCAGAGGTTCCACCAGATACAAGTGCAAACCCTAGCGAATTAAAAAAAGGCGATAGATATAGCTATTAAATACTCATTGTTCCATAGAAAAAATATCTTATTAGTTCTAGCATTATTCAGCTTTGGGTGTACTTCTGCCTCAAGAGAAAAAACTAACTCCTTAGATCCACAAATAAAAATCTATTCATGTTTAGAGACTATCAAGGAGAATAATCCAGAAAAGTCACTAGCAACATGCAGTCAAGTAGTCAAAAAATTCCCAAACGAACCTGAACCACTTAGTGATCGTTCTTTGATTTATACGCTTATGGGAGAGAATAATCTTGCTTGTATAGATGTTAAAAATGCACTAAATATAATTAGAAGTCAATCAAAAAATATAGACCCTTTAATTAAATATCAAATAAAAGTACGTCATGATTCCTGTAAAAAGTTATAAAGCATTTTAGACAAAGTCTTAGAGACTTCAAATTCAATATTACTATCCATAAATGTATTAATTTGACTGGCTTTATTTAATAAAAGTGAATCAACTAAATTATCAGCAACTCCCAATTTAAACCAATGACTAGTTAAAGATCCATCCATACCCAATCGATGGCACCGATCCTCAGCCTGCACAACATCACCAGGCGTCCAAGGCCTTTCAAGTAAAACAACATTTCTAGCACGATGCAATGTATATCCAAAACCCCCAGTTCCATATGTTGCTAACAAAAGGTTTGTTTCTCCTGCCTGAAAAGAATTGACTGCAATTTCTCTCTCTTTTAAGGTCTGTTGACCAGTTAATAAAACACCACCTAAATGATTTTGAAGTAATTTTAATGGCTTAATAAAGCCACTAAATAGAATCACACCTTTTTCTTCTTTCAACAATTCTTTAAGGAAAATACTTACAGCTGGCAACTTGTATTCTGCTGAAATTTGACGAAGAGCTGTTAAAACTGCCAATGACTCTGCATCTGATTGAACTAAACCTTTTTGAACTCGATCTCGATATTCCTCGAGAACCATAGAAAGTCGATAATCAAAACCACATGCCTCTGGCTTTGCAAGAGAAATCAAATGTTGCTCACGAACCTTTGGAGGTAAGCCAAAACAAGCATCCTTTCTACGACTCAAAATCAGAGGTCTAACCAATCTCCTCAATTCCTCCAAATTACTGGCTCCAAGACAATCCCAAATAAAATGGGGTCCGTGTTTTCGCCAATGACCTTTGCAAAAATGTTTCTCAAAGGTACGCTGATCTGCTGCTAATGGATGATCTATGGCAGCTAAGAGTGGAAAAAGCTCTATAGGACGCCCATTTTTCATTGGCGTACCAGTAATCAACCAAATAGCTCTTAAACGAGGATGTCGAGCAAGTCTTAATAGTGCTTGTGATCTTTTGGACTTCAAAGACTGAGCAAAATGTGCTTCATCTACAAGAAGCAAAGTTCCAGAAGAAGGCAAATTCTTTGGTAAACATGCCCAACTCACCAAATCAATTTCAAACCCAAGAACACTTGCCTCGTGCCGCCAATGAGCATGCAGGCCAACTGGAGCGACAACTATTACCCGCACATCAGCAGTTCGTACCATTCCCCTCGCTGCCAAAAGTGCTGTAAGTGTTTTCCCTAGACCCATTTCATCAGCAAGCAACGCCCCTCTTCTTTCCAACAACCAACGTGCACCCTCCCGCTGATGCGGAAAAGGAAAGCGACCATCTAACAAAACATTTTCTAGTTCTGCCTCATCAACCAATTGACGATGAGAAGGCAAAGGAGGCAAAGGGTATTCATACCAGTGCAACCACTCAGCAAGATCTTTCTTCCATGCAAATCGTGCACCCAAAAGATCTTTTAAAGGAAATGCAGCTGCAAAAGGAAATTCCCACCCTTTGGTGGGTCCGTACCAAAAACCACTTGGCTTTATTTGGCGAAGTTGAGCCTGCGTAACAGCATCAAAAGGAAAAACAACCTTTATCAAGCCCGCAGTCGTCGCAGCAAAGAAAGCGCAGGTTCAGATTGCATTTTTGACAGCATTACTAAAAAAATTCCATCAAAAGATTCTTTAAATAACGTGACCCATTTGCTTAGTTGCATTCCACCAGAAGCAAATGGCTCAGACCCTGTACTCACAAGCCTTAGGAAAGAACTAGAAAATATGCCACTTAAATGGGTTGGTTATTTATCCACTACAGGGGTTTACGGAGACTGCAAAGGAGATTGGGTAAAAGAATCTGATTTTCCCAAGCCAAAACTGGCACGTAGCAAAAGAAGACTCGCATGTGAAAAAGCCTGGCAAGACTCTGGGCTGCCAATACAAATTATGCGGCTACCTGGAATCTATGGACCTGGACGATCAGCACTAGAAAACATCAAAAATGGGAGAACACAAATGATCATCAAGCCAGGTCAAGTGTTTTCAAGAATCCATGTAGATGATATTGCTGGAGCCATATTTCATCTAATAAATTTGGCTGCGAAAGGTCAAAGACCAAGCATTGTCAACGTTGCAGATAATGTTCCCTCAACAAACTTAGACGTAATGCGCTATGCAGCCTCTTTGCTTGGCGCTTCATTGCCACCTGTGGAGCAATTTGACATTGCAGCAAAAACAATGAGTCCAATGGCATTGTCCTTCTGGCAAGAAAATCGAAGAGTAAGCAATCAGATGCTTTGCAATCAACTTGGTTATTCCTTAATTCATGCAGACTATCGATCAGGTCTTAGAGACTGTTTATTACAGGCTAAATGAAAGATTTGCAAGAATATTTAGTTATGGCTTTAAAAAGTCATATGAGGTGTCAAGAGAGAAATGTTGCCAAAATCTAAAGTGCCAAGAAAATGAACATAGTTAAATTTCATTCTTGGAAAATCAAACAAGCCTTAAAAACTTAAGTCTCATCAGTTAAAAACCCCTATCGTTTAAAACAAAAACCTAAGACAACCTCAAAAGATGACAATCGAAAATCAATATTCTTCTGGGCATAATCGTATAGTTATTACGTTAGGGGATCCTGCAGGTATTGGTGGAGAAGTCACACTCAAAGCGCTTGGATCAAAAGAATTACCATCCAAAATGCAACCGCTATTAGTTGGATGCAAAAAATATCTTGAATTAACTTATTCGCAGCTGACCTCGCAAGGAGTTACCTCCCTAGCAAATCCACAAGATTTCGAAATCGAAAACTTACCAATTTTTGAACAATTCAAACCAGGTCAACCCACTGCAAAAACTGGGGATGCAAGTTTTCATTGGTTAACTCATGCCACTGAGTTGCTAATGCATGGGGAAGCGAGAGCTCTTGTTACTGCTCCGATTTCGAAACATTTCTGGCATCAAGCTGGACATATTTATCCAGGACAAACAGAACGCTTAGCTGAAATTGCAAAAATCAATAATCCTTCAATGCTTTTCAGCGCAGTTTCACCAAAAAACAATTGGCGACTAAACACATTACTTGCTACAACTCATATCCCAATTTCAGAAGTTCCCAAAAAACTGACACCAAAACTGATTGAATTCAAATTAAATACACTTTTAACTTTCTGCAAACGTTTTAAAAGCAATCCAAGAATTGCTATTTCAGGACTGAATCCACATGCTGGAGAGGAAGGAAAGATCGGCCAAGAAGAAATTCAATGGATCAGGCCAATACTTCAAAAATGGCAAGCCAATAATCCAACAATCAAGCTTGATGGACCAATACCTCCTGATACTTGTTGGCTTAGTGCTGCTAGAGCATGGCAAGAAATGCCTGACAAGCAAACACCAGATGGATTTTTAGCTTTGTATCACGATCAAGGGTTAATTCCTATGAAATTAATTGCTTTTGATGAAGCAGTAAATACAACTCTTGGACTTCCATTTATTAGAACATCACCTGATCATGGAACAGCATTTAATATTGCAGGTAAAGGAGTTGCAAATGCAAAAAGTATGATTGCTGCACTCAAAAGCTGCTGGGAATTATCAGATAATAATTAATCTTTCAACTAACCAGGCTTAACCCTCATCAAAACCTCACCAAACTCAACAGGGGTCCCGTTCTCAACAAGAATTTCAATAATTTCCCCACTGACCTCTGATTCGAGTTCATTCATCAATTTCATTGCTTCGAGAATACACACAGTTTGTCCTACACCTATTCGACTGCCTACTTCAACGAAAGATGGTTCACCTGGCGCGGGAGCCCTATAAAAAGTGCCTACCATTGGTGCTGTTACTTCAACTAAATCTGCCCGAGCAGCAGGCACAGATGGCGGTGGATTGCTAGGTGCAGATGCTTCAACTTTAATTTGAGGAACTTGTTGCGCTGTTGTCTCAGCAATGGAAGTCAGAGGGATCGAAGAGGCAACTTGAGAAGGATTGGCAAATTCCGCCTTACTTCCAAGCGAAAATCTTCTCCTTCCAAACGAAATTCTTGAATATCACTGTCGGCTAAAGCAGCTAACAAGCGATGAAGTTCTTCGTGATCAAGCTTTATGGACATTAGTTCTCTCGGCCGAGGTAGCTGTCGTTGCGTGTATCAACTTTAATTTTCTCACCAATGGAAATAAATAGAGGAACCATCACCTGTGCTCCCGTCTCAAGAATGGCAGGCTTGGTGCCTCCAGTAGCTGTATCACCTTTAACACCAGGATCAGTCTCCTTTACTTTAAGAACTACAGAGTTTGGCAACTCAACTTCAAGAGGCTTTCCATTCCAAGAAACCACATTAACCTCCATTCCTTCTTTGAGATATTTTCGGCTAACTCCAATTTGTCCAGCAGTAAGTCTAGTTTCCTCATAACTCGACATGTCCATAAAAACATAATCACCTGATTCCATGTAAGTGTGCTGAAGTATGGACTTCTCCAGCAAAGCTTGAGGCAACATCTCTCCTGCTCGGAAAGTCTTTTCCACAACATTGCCACTTTGCACAGCTTTCAACTTGGTGCGTACAAACGCTGAACCTTTGCCAGGCTTAACATGTAAAAACTCAACAACACGCCAAACAGCACCATCTAACTCAATAGTAGTGCCAGTACGGAAGTCATTACTGGAAATCATTTCCGAGGCACGTATCCCGTGATCATAAGACTGTGCGAAAGTCATGCATCATCTTTAGACCTCTCATGGTTAAGAAGAGTCTCCTTAGCACCCTATTAATAGTGCTGACAACAATAGGTCTTTCATGGGTCGAACCAGCAATAGCAGCACTACCGCCTGGAAATGCAGTTAAAGATCCTTATGCCATCCTGCGAAATGCTTTACCAATGGAGCAAAAAGAGCTGCGAAAAATACAACATAACTTAGAAGACACTAGTGACTTAGTAAGAAGCAGTCGTTGGACAGCTGTGAATAAAGCAGTTTCAGCAAGTCAATTTGGAGTGAGTAATCGAAAAGTTGAAATTCTCGAATCTATTCCTTCAGATCAAAGAGAAAAAGCAAATAAAACACTAACAAAATTAAAAACTAGTCTTATAAGCCTTAGTGAATTATCGAGCGCAAAAAACAAATTTGAATTCATTAATGAGCGGAGCAATAGTCTCAAGCTAATAGGCGATTTAGAAGCACTTGTACTAGGTGATGATTTCCCATATAACATTCCATCAGAGTTTAAAGATCTACCGAGATTGCTTGGAAGAGCGAGTGCCTCAATTAAGACAAACAAAGGAGATATGAAAGCTATCATTGATGGTTATAATGCACCTTTAACTGCAGGTGCTTTTGTAGATCTCGCGTTAAAAGGTTTCTATGATGGCCTACCAATCAATAGGGCAGAAGAATTTTTTGTACTGCAAACTGGTGACCCCAAAGGACCTGAAACAGGCTATATAAATCCAGATAATGATAAAGAGAGAAATGTCCCTCTAGAAATAAGAGTCCCTGAAAAATCAGAGACTATTTATAAAAAAACCTTTGAAGAACTAGGACTCTATACAGAAACTCCGATTCTCCCATTTGCAACTCCTGGCGCATTAGGTTGGTCACATTCAAGTACTGAAGTAAATGATGGTTCTTCACAGTTCTTCTTTTTTCTATATGACGCAGAACTAAACCCAGCGGGGCGTAACCTAATTGATGGAAATAATGCAGCTTTTGGTTACGTAATTGAAGGCAATGAAATACTCAACAAGTTAGAAGTAAATGATCAAATTATTGCTATCAAGATTGAAGATGGAGCAGATTTACTCCAGCAACACGCTTGAGGAATAAAGCTTGACTGAAAATCTGGATCAAATTGGCGAAAGAGAAATCATCAATCGCCTTACAAAATATATGCCTATTGGGCAAATTGAAGACGACACCGCACAACTAAACCCTTATGGAAAAGAAATACTAGTCAACACGGATGTCCTAGTCGATGGAGTGCACTTCAGTAACGAAACCACTTCTCCTGAGGATGTTGGTTGGAAAGCAATAACCACTAACATCTCTGATTTGGCTGCTAGCGGAGTTGATCAAATCTTAGGCATAACTGTTGGAATAATTGCACCACCAAGTACCACATGGCAATGGGTAGAAGGCGTTTACAACGGGATAGAGAAAGCTCTTAAATCATATGGCGGCAAATTAATTGGTGGAGACTGCTCACGCGGTAAGGAGAAAGTTTTAGCTGTATCTGCAATTGGAACTGTTGGACACCTGCGCCTACATCGTTCTCATGCATTAGATGGAGATTTCCTTATAGCTAGTGGGCCTCATGGTTTGAGCCGATTAGGACTTGCCCTATTAATTCAAGATCCTGTAATCAGCAACGTACAAATGACCCAAAAGCTCAAAAATAAAGCAATTTCAGCTCACCAAAGACCAATTCCAGCCATAGATGCTCTTAGGGCTCTAAAAAAATGCAAACCAAAAGACGTTCCATGGAGAGCAGCAGGAACTGACAGCAGTGATGGACTTCTAGAGGCAATCCAAAACCTTTGCAACAGCAGCAACTGTCAAGCTGTTCTGGATCCCTCAAACTTGCCCAGAGAGCAAAACTGGCCTATAGGTTCACTATGGGATGAATGGTGCCTAAATGGAGGAGAAGACTTTGAACTAATTCTTAGCATCCCGCCTATTTGGGCAAAAGCATTACTTCAATCCTTTCCTTCAAGTCGCTTAATCGGAATAATGCAAAAAGGACCCTCTAAAGTTTTATGGACAAATGGAGAAGAAATACAAAAAAAATACTTATTAGAATTCAAACATTTTTAAAAAGATTAAAGCCCTCCTCTTCAAATAAAAAGGAGGGCTTTAAATAATAAATAGCTTCTATATTAATTCCATTTCTTTGCAACAATTTCAGCCAAATCAACTACTCTTTGGCTATATCCCCACTCATTGTCATACCACGCAAGTACTTTAATCAAATTATCACCAATAGACATTGTCAAAGCTTCATCTACAATTGTTGATTCATTAGTTCCTGCATAATCAGTAGAAACTAATGGGAGATCTCCATATTTAATTATCCCCTTCATTGAACCTTCTGAAGCCTTCTTCAATGAAGAATTAACTTCTTCTGCCGTAGTAGAGCGACCAGCTTCGAAAACCAAATCAACCGCTGAAACATTTGGAGTAGGAACACGCATTGCAATTCCCGTAAGTTTTCCTTTCATCTGTGGATATACCAAAGCAACAGCCTTAGCTGCACCAGTGGAAGTGGGAACAATATTCATTGCTGCTGCACGAGCTCGTCTTAAATCTCTATGACTATTATCCAATATTCTTTGATCACCTGTATAACTATGAATAGTTGTCATCAACCCTTTATTAATTCCGAACGTCTGATCGAGAACCTTGACAATTGGAGCTAAGCAATTTGTTGTGCAACTTGCATTGCTGAGAATATCAAAATCTTCATGGCGATATTGATCAGCATTCACTCCAACTACATAAGTTCCTACACCATCACCTTTCCCAGGTGCCGTAAGAATAACTTTCTTAGCACCTGCCTGAATATGTTTACTTGCACCTACATCAGTATTAAAAACACCTGTAGATTCAATTACTAAATCCACACCCCATTCTGTCCATGGAAGATTCAAAGGGTTTCGATCAGAAAAACACTTTATGGCCTTACCATTAATTACGAAGGTGTCATCAGTGTGACTAATCTCTGCATCTTTGATCTGCCCAAGAATTGAGTCATATTTCAATAAATGTGCACATGTCTTTGGGTCGGAGGTGACATTGATGCCTACCACCTCAATGCCTGTGTTCAATCCTCTACTCAACCAACAACGCATAAAATTTCGCCCGATTCGGCCAAATCCATTTATCGCAACGCGCAGGGTCATATCAAAAGCGGGCAAACCGCAGGGTTATTGGCCGCTGATCATACAGAAATGGGTCTCACCCATAAGATTTTGAATCTTCCTTAAACAAAAAATTAGATCTCAATCCCCTACAAAACTAAGCTTATGACTAGAAATAATTGAAAGAACGAGCGATAACAAGAAGAGTGCCTTATCTTTCAAGCCTCTAGTAAAACCCTTTGGTAAACCTGCTAAACAATTTCCGTCACCTTCACTTCATAGGGATTGGAGGCATTGGTATGTCTGGCTTAGCAGCAATTTTGGCTGCGCGAGGCTATTCCATCTCAGGCTCAGACCATAAGAGCAGCTTTAACTTCAAACGATTATCTGCACAGGGAATCAAAATCTTCCCAAAGCAAAATGCAACAAATATCCAAGCAATCTGTGCAAAGAAGCATTCAAAGCCATTAGTAGTTGTTAGTACTGCCGTACCAAGCAATAATCCTGAGTTGAAAGCTGCCAAAGCAGCAAACCTAGAGATATGCCATAGATCTGACGTTCTGGCTGCCTTAATTAAAAAGCAACCATCAATTCTTATTGCAGGGAGTCACGGCAAAACAACCACAAGCACATTTATTGCGACTTTGCTCGCACAGAACAATCAAGACCCAACGGCAGTGATTGGAGGCATAATTCCTTACTTCAGTTCAAATAGCCACTCAGGCTTAGGGAAATTCCTAGTAGCAGAAGCAGATGAATCTGATGGAAGTTTGGTGAAATTTCAAGCTCAACTTGGTGTAATCACAAATCTCGAACTAGATCACACAGACCATTACAAAGATCTGAAGGCGCTGATCAAAACCATGAAGATCTTTAGTCAAAATTGCAAATATTTAATTGCAAATTACGATTGCCCAAACCTGAGAAAAAGCATCAAAGCCTCATATTGGTGGTCAACAAAAACATCTGATGGTGTCGATTTCGCAGCTTTGCCCATAAAGATTGATGGAAATCAAACACTTGCAACCATCTACGAAAAGGGCCAGCGTATTGGTCAAATTGCTCTCCCAATACCTGGCCTACA
>QCRS01000038.1 GCA_003211755.1 Prochlorococcus sp. AG-463-F15
GACGCCGTCTTTCTCTGAATTGACATATATAATTTCTGGGTGCAATGCATCCTTTTCTTTATTCATATATGCCACATATTCTTTTATACCCCCTTCGTAAAAGTAAACCTCTTCATAAGGTTTACCATTAGAGTCTAAAGAAGAAGTTCTTTCATCCCGAAAAACAATTTTTACGCCACCATTTAAATATGCAAGTTCTCTAAGTCTCGATGACAAAGTTGCATAGTCAAAAGCAATTCCAGTACTAAAAATTTCATGGTCAGGTTTGAAACAAATAGTTGTTCCAGTTAAACCATTCTCGGAAATAGGCTGTACTTCAGAACGCAAGCTCCCTATGGGAGCCCCTCTCTCAAATCGTTGATGATGTACATGTTCCTGACGGCGTACCGTGACCTCTACCCATTCACTAAGCGCATTGACAACCGAAACACCTACTCCATGAAGGCCTCCTGAAACCTTATAACCACCACTACCAAACTTTCCTCCAGCATGCAGAACGGTCAAAACCGTTTCTAATGCGCTTTTACCTGTGCGGGGATGAATGTCAGTAGGAATACCACGACCATTATCGGTAATAGCAGCTGAACCATCATTACCTAGAAGAACAAAAATCTCATCACAATGTCCTGCAAGAGCCTCATCGACTGAATTATCAACAACTTCATAAACGAGATGATGTAATCCTCTCGGCCCAGTAGAACCGATATACATTCCAGGTCTCTTCCTAACAGGTTCCAGGCCTTCAAGTACCTGAATCTGTTCAGCGCCATATGCGGCCTGGACCTTCTGGACCTTGGAGTCTTCGCTCATTCGGGAAAGCAGCAACCAGGGAGGTTGGTTCTAAAAGGCCTCATTGACCAGAAACCTGAACCTGGCAGGCTTAATTTACCACTGGCTTCCACGAAAGTCTCTTAATCCCTGTTGCAAAATGCTGAATGAACAAGGTTTAGGAAACAGTTAAAAGAAATTTAATGTCCTCAACTCAGAAACTAGTCATTGTTCTGCTCGGACCAACAGCTAGCGGAAAAACAGAAACAGCATTAGACCTGGCAGAAAAATTAAAGCTGAAAATTCACAACATCGATTCTCGTCAGCTTTATATCGGAATGGACATAGGTACCGCCAAACCAACCAAAGAACAAATGAGTAGGGTTAAACACTTCTTAGTAGATATTCGCAAACCAGATGAACCCATAACTCTGAAAGAATTTCAAGAAACTGCTCAAGCCAGTTTGAAGGAAACCCTTGAAGACAATGGCATTGCCTTCTTAGTAGGTGGTAGTGGTTTATATATAAAAGCAATTACGTCAGGACTCTTGCCTCCAGCAGTTCCTCCAAGCAAGGATCTGCGACATCAACTAAGTGAATTAGGACAAGCAGAATGTTTTCAAATGCTTCAGAGCTCTGACCCTAGAGCTTCTAAACGAATTTCTCCAAGAGATGCAGTACGTACTCAAAGAGCCCTAGAAGTGCTTTTTGCGACTGGCAAATCAATAACAGAACAAGAAGGTTCTGACCCACCACCCTGGAATATTCTGGAACTAGGGCTAAATCCGAAAAACCTTCGTCAAAAGATTGAAAATCGAACAAATCAGATATACAAAAATGGACTTATTGAAGAAACCAAGCAATTAATTCATCAATACAGTAAAGACCTTCCTCTTTTACAAACGATTGGTTATGGAGAAGCTTTAGAAGTCATACAAGGCAAATTCTCAATAGCGAAAGCTATTGAAATAACAAACAATCGCACCAATCAATATGCGAAAAAACAACGCACATGGTTTCGAAGACAACACAATCCCAAATGGCTGAACGATGAGGAACCATTGAGAGAAGCACTATCCTTAATTGAGGCCGTTCTAAGATGACAAAGCCCAATAAGGTTGGTCTCCTCCAGTGGCCTACATTGTTCCCTTAACGTACTGAATGCCCCCACGTCCTCGTTTTGATCGTCGCGCCCCAGTAAGGGAGCTCCCAAACATTAATGACCGCATCAACTATCCCAAACTCCGGGTAGTGGACGCAGACGGAACACAGCTAGGAGTCATCAATAGAGAAGAGGCACTAGAAGTAGCGAAAGAAAGAGAGCTAGATCTAGTGCTTGTGAGCGAAAAAGCAGATCCACCTGTATGCCGAATCATGGATTACGGCAAATTCAAATTTGAACAGGAGAAAAAAGCCAAAGAAGCAAAGAAGAAATCACATCAAACTGAAGTTAAAGAAGTCAAAATGCGCTACAAAATTGATCAACACGACTACGACGTACGTATCGGTCATGCAGTACGTTTCCTGAAAGCAGGAGACAAAGTTAAATGCACTGTCATCTTTAGAGGCCGAGAAATCCAACACACTGCCCTTGCTGAAACTCTCCTACGGCGAATGGCAAAGGACCTAGAAGAACAAGCAGAAGTGCAACAAGCACCTAAACGGGAAGGTCGAAATATGATTATGTTTTTGACACCACGTAAGACACCTTTGATCCAAAAAGACAAAAATGATGCGACCGCTGTTCGAACAGTAAGGACAATTAGTACTCCACCCAGAGCTGTTTCAACGAAGGTAGCTAGTACTACTCACACAAAAGAGATGTAAATCAATAGTTTTCAGCCCAAATCAACCCAAAAACAATGAAATAATTCATAAATTGATGAATTATTTCATTTTGTTGGATATAGCCAAATATCAGTCTGCATCAGTGTTCTTGGAACTGTCACAGGGACATAGGACAAAGAAACGATTGTCACCAGAGCTTCCAGTCTTTATCGTAGCCACATTGCAACCTGGCCCTGAGGCGTGCGATTTCATATTCAGCAGGAAAGCGACATCCCTGCATCTAGCCAGCTCTACAACCAGATCTGTTTTGCAATAGCAGCCCGTCATTATCCGCCGGGACACAGACTGCCAAGCACGCGTCAACTGGCGATGCAGACAGGTCTTCATCGCAACACAATAAGCAAAGTTTATCGACAACTAGAAACAGATGGAGTTGTTGAAGCAATTGCAGGATCAGGAATCTATGTCCGAGATCAACAAAAACAAAGAGAAGTCCGTATTCCTACTCATACACGAAATCGAGGAGTAAAGGACCTAGACCAAGAAGTCCGCAAATGTGTAGATGGTCTTCTTAACGCAGGCTGCACTTTGCAGCAAACGAGGGAACTTTTAACTCGTGAAATAGATTGGCGTTTGCGATGCGGTGCAAGAGTTTTAGTCAGCACGCCAAGGGAAGATATTGGCGCCTCAATGCTTATCGCTGAAGAACTCGCTCCCAGCCTAGATGTACCTGTAGAAGTAGTACCAATGGAAGAGCTAGAAAGTGTTCTCGAGAGTTCTAGCAATGGCACAGTGGTGACTAGTAGATACTTCCTCAAGCCTTTAGAAGAACTAGCTAAACGCCATTCAGTAAGAGCAGTGGCAGTTGATCTAAGTGACTTCAGAAAAGAATTGGCAATGCTCAAAGAACTAAGACCCGGGAGCTGCGTTGGACTTGTAAGTATTAGCCCAGGCATCCTTAGAGCTGCAGAGGTGATTCTGCACAGCATGAGGGGAAATGAAATTTTGCTTATGACCGCCACACCAGATGTTGGAAGCCGATTGCTTGCGCTACTTCGGGCTGCAAGCCATGTTCTATGTGATAGCCCTAGTCTGCCATTAGTAGAACACAGCTTGCGCCAAAATCGTTCACAACTAATGCGCATGCCTCAAGTCCATTGCGCTGAAAACTATCTCAGTGACTCAACTATCGAGCAACTTCGTAAGGAGATAGGCCTACTTGCTTAACAAGCGTCATTATTAAACTGAACTGAAGATGTTCAAAACTATCAATGCCGATTTGGCAATAATCAAAGAAAGGGATCCAGCAGCAAGAGGTTTACTGGAAATTCTTCTCTGTTATCCAGGTTTCCAAGCCCTTTCACTTCACCGCATCAGCCACAGTCTATGGAAATATCATTTACCACTTTTGCCTCGATTGCTTAGCCAGATCACAAGAGCTCTAACCGGTATAGAAATTCATCCTGGCGCAAGAATCGGTAAAGGAGTATTTATTGATCATGGCATGGGCGTAGTCATCGGAGAAACCACAGAGATAGGAAACCGCTGCCTTCTTTATCAAGGGGTAACTCTTGGAGGAACAGGAAAAGAAAGTGGCAAAAGACATCCGACATTGGCAGAAAACGTAGTTATTGGAGCAGGTGCAAAAGTGCTCGGCGCTATAAAGATTGGTGCCAACACAAGAATTGGAGCAGGTTCAGTAGTAGTACGGGATGTAGAAGCCAATAGCACAGTTGTGGGTATCCCTGGCCGTGTAGTCCATCAAAGCGGAGCTAAGATCAATCCATTAGCTCACTCAGCACTGCCTGATGCAGAGGCAAATGTCATTCGAAATCTCATGGAGCGAATTGACCAGTTAGAGAATCAAATGAGGGCATTACATAACTCTTTAACAGATGTCAAAGAAGGTCGCATGCCTCAAGACATTTTATCTGGAGAGGCACAAAATCTAAAAGACAAGGAAATTATTGAATTCATTGGAGATAATTCATAAAATAATAGTTTTTAAGTATTATTTTTTTCTGGCGCTGGTTGGAACATAAACATTGAATAAATTACATTACGGCGCATATTAGTCATCATTTCCAGAAACATATCATATCCCTCATTCTTATATTCAATTAATGGATCTTTTTGCCCATAGCCTCGTAAACCAACTGATTCACGTAAAGCATCCATAGATTGCAAGTGTTCTCTCCAAAGAGTGTCAATCTGCTGCAAAATGAAAAACCTTTCAGCTTCTCTCATTAATCCTGGACGTTCAGCTTCTATCTGACTTTCCTTGATATCATAAGTATTACGAAGCTGCTCTTGTAAGAAAGCCTTAAGTTCTTCTAGATTTAAGCCTCTAATATTATCTGGCTGAAGATCATCAAGTAAATAAACAAATTGCTTCACCTTATCAACTAATTGAGCAATATCCCATTCTTCTGGTGGTAAATCAGGGTTTACATAAGCTTCAACAATATCTTCCATTGTTCGCTCTCCATATCCAATAACTTGTTTTTTAAGCGCTCGTCCTTCAAGGACTCTACGTCGCTCAGAGTAAACAGCACGCCGCTGATTATTCATTACTTCATCATATTCAAATACTTGTTTTCTAATATCATAATAATAAGTTTCTACTTTTTTCTGAGCAGTTTCTAATGATCGTGTAAGCATCCCCGATTCAATAGGCATATCTTCATCAACACGGAATGCATTCATTAGTGAAGCAACTCTATCCCCTCCGAAAATGCGAAGGAGATTGTCACCTAAGGATAAAAAGAACCTTGTACTGCCTAAATCACCCTGTCTACCTGATCTTCCCCTCAGCTGATTATCAACTCTCCTAGATTCATGTCTCTCAGTGCCAATAACATGTAAGCCTCCCGCCTCACGAACACGAACTTCCTCCTGCATAACAACTACGTCATACTCTGATTTCACCATAGAAATTGCTTCCCTTAAAGAAGAAATTTGCAAGTCTTCAGTTGGAGCTTTTTCCGCAGCATTAGAAATTCGATCTTCCAATTCAATCATTTGCAAAGATCTATCTCCCCAAGACTGAACAAGGTCCCTGGCTAGAGCAACAAGAAATTGGTCTGTTTCTTCAGTCAGAGTACATGGATAGAGACTTCCAATCGCACGAATCTCAGTAGGAGCATATGAAGAATTTTCTTGAGAATTCTCATTATTTGCACTAAACCCTCCTCCAGATTCGCGGCTACGTTGTAAAGGAACAGGTGCTTTATGGTCGTCTTCAGGTTTTACCAGTTTTGGTAAAAGTACTTCACGCAATTTCAAACGCGCCATATAGTCGCTATTACCTCCAAGAATTATGTCTGTTCCCCTACCAGCCATATTGGTTGCAATCGTGACTGCACCAGCACGACCAGCCTGAGCAACAATCTCAGCTTCTCTCTCAACATTCTCAGGTTTAGCGTTCAACAAATTATGTGGAATTTGCTGTTCTGACAATAAAGAGCTCAAAAGCTCGCTTTTCTCAACACTGGTTGTTCCAACAAGTACAGGTCGACCTTGTTTATGAATTTCTGCGGTTTCTTTGGCGACAGCTCTCCACTTTGCAGGTTCTGTCTTAAACACCTGATCAACCCAATCCTGACGTGATCGAGGCCTATTAGTTGGTATTACTGTTGTCTCAAGCTTATATGTCTTTTCGAACTCAACTTCTTCTGTCTTTGCAGTACCGGTCATACCTGCAAGCAGAGGATATAGCAAAAAGAAATTCTGATAAGTAATTGAAGCCAGAGTTTGAGTCTCAGGTTGAATCATTAATTCTTCTTTAGCTTCAATAGCTTGATGCTGTCCATCACTCCAACGCCTCCCTGGCATAACACGGCCAGTGAACTCATCAACAATTACAGCATCACCATCACGAACTATGTAATTGACATCTCTAACAAATAATTCTTTTGCCTTTAATGCATTAGTTATGTAATGAGCCCATGGGTCAGAAGGATCAAATAAGTCACTAACTTGCAACACATCCTCAGCTTTAGCAAAACCCTCATCAGTCAAAGTACAAGTTCTTTGCTTCTCATCTACCTCATAATCACCTTCTGGGTCGATCCCATCCTTTCCCATTTCAGCAGCTCTTTGCAAAGCAGAAACTACTTCAGCAGCTTTTTGGTACTTCTCTTGCGGTCTTTCAATCTGCCCAGAGATAATTAAAGGTGTACGAGCTTCATCAATAAGAATTGAATCGACTTCATCAATCACACAATATTGAAAATCCCTCTGCACTACATCTTCAATATCCGTGGCCATGTTGTCTCTTAAATAATCAAATCCAAGTTCTGAATTAGTCGCATAAGTGATATCACAAGCATAATTTTTTCTTCTTTCAGCAGGGTTCATTTCCTGTTGAATTAAACCCACACTCAAACCAAGAAATCGATGTACTTGACCCATCCATTCGGCATCACGTCTAGCTAAATAATCATTGACAGTTACAACATGTACCCCTCGACCTGTCAAAGCATTTAAAAAACTTGGCAAAGTTGCGACCAATGTTTTTCCCTCACCAGTCTTCATCTCAGCAATTTGACCTTCATGCAAAACCATTCCACCAATTAATTGAACATCAAAATGTCGCATTCCTAATACTCGTTTACTGGCCTCACGAACCACTGCGAAGGCCTCAGGCAAAAGTTCATCTAACAAGTCACGCTGTTTCTCCAGGTTTCCTGCCTTTCCTAGTTGTTGGCGAAAATCTTTTGTTTTCTCCCGGAGTTGATCGTCACTTAAAGGAGAAACTTCTTCTTCTAGGAGATTGATTTCAGTGACAATAGGCTGGTAACGCTTGAGCTTGCGGGCATTCGGATCTCCCAGCAAAACCTTGAGCATGATTTGAGCATCTACCAGAAATATTCATTAAGCCTAACTAGCCCACTGATCTGATTCATGAATAAAGAAGTAGGGATAGCAAGCCAATCAAAATTCAACGAACCAACTCACAATTTCAAAGCAATGCTTGCCATCGATTGATAGTCTCAATTTCAAAAGAGCATCGCTCTTTCATTCATGATTAAGCTTCGCCAGGAGATTGCTCTATTGGAGCTAGTGCAATGACGTGCATAAGGCTTATACAGCATGCACCTGGAGCACCAGGCCTCCGTTTTCTAGGCCTTGGACCTAGACTCCTTCCTTGTAGAGGTCTACTGAAATTAAGGAGACTTCTAGACAAACATGCTTTTTGGGCAAAAGGGCGCAGCAACAAACAGCTACGTCATTTATTAGCAAAAAGTACAGTCGTCATTAGCCTTTGGAGAGATCAGAGAATTGTCGGTTTCGGGCGGGCTACTAGTGATGGGATATTTCGCGCCGTGCTTTGGGACATAGTTGTTGCAGATGACTTACAAGGGTTGGGTTTAGGGCGGCAAGTAGTAGATGCATTGTTGGCTGCAGAAGAATTGAAAAATGTTGAAAAAATCTATTTAATGACAACGAATAGCACTGAGTTTTATTTACAACTTGGTTTTAAGAGATCTAAGCAACAAAGTTTGCTCTTCATTAATGGTGAAAGCCACCCACAAATCAGCCACCTGGAATAGAGCCTGGTTTAGTATGTAACACTAGTTAGTAATGCAAAAGAGAGGCTTGAAAACTGCTTTTACTGAAGTGATTAATAGACACTCGAATCAGACCGAAACACTATATATAGGTATGTTTACAGAGTCCACCCACTAAATATATTGCTAGGTTATGGCCAAGAAAAGTGATTTGGAGCATGAGTACTAATACCTCTTCTAAACCCAAAAGCCTCTTGGAATATCTAGGGGGAGGTCTCGTAGACACTTCTGCAGGAAAGAAGGAAAAGCTAATTGCACTCCTTAACTCTTTAGTCGATGACAAAAAAGAGGGTAAGCCACCACTTCTGAATATTTAAATGTGAAATAGAGCGCTACTGGATTCAGATATAGTCTAATTTGAATACAGGTTAAGAATAGACATGATAAGTTACCAAATTAACTAACGGTGAAATGAAGGAGGAAAAGCAGATGAATTTTTTTGATGCTTTAGATGTATATTTGCCAAACTTTTGATAAGTTTAAAGAAAAGCAAATGCCACGCAAAATTCTTATCTTAACCAATCATTTATTATTGTGAAATTGGGCCCAAAAACCAAGCTAGTCATAATTAATCTCTTACTCACTTTAGTTGGATCTCTAGGGATATCTGAGTTGTTCTTTAGGGTGTTACGTCCTAAGTTTCCGATGGAAGTTTTCGGCACTTCGTATGTCGCTAGATTAAATCAGGCAAAAAAGGATAGCATCAATTCTGATGTATTAAATCTTGTTGTTGGAGATTCATTCGCTCACCACCAAATTGGTACCGATGGCAACTTTTTTGATTCAGTTTTTAATTGTAAGCGAAAAGATAACTGTAAATATCACAATTTAGCGCAATCAGGTGAAGGTCTACCATTTTACTGGAATTCAATACACTCAGTTTTATCTAGTAGAAAAAAGAATGCTCAAACAAGAATAATAGTTAGTGTTTACTTTGGGAACGATACTCCCCTATTAAAACCATCCTCTTCACTTAAGTATTGCAATTCTATCCATACATTAAATCACAAAATGATCAAAGCGCATAAGGACACTTTGATCAAGTCTTTGAAAAGACGCTTCCCATCAATACTTTTTATAGCCAGAAGCTTTAAGTCATTTGCGAATATTGGAGCGAGGCAAAGCATTAATGAGATCTATACAAATGCAAAAGAATTAAGATATTATCGCAGTGATTCAAATTCAAATCTTCCTAGTATAGAGACTTTAGCCTTAAAACTTGATCCAGAAATAATCAAAGATGCCGGTAGAGACAA
>QCRS01000039.1 GCA_003211755.1 Prochlorococcus sp. AG-463-F15
TTGAGCTAGGGCAACAACATTTCCCAGTGTCATGCTTAGGACTGCGAGCACTGTAAAAAGAAGCTTCCATTGGTTATCGAAAGCACTAAAACAACCAACTAGAACTCTCACAGCAAGGCAAAAACCCGCAGCTTTTGATCCAACAGATAAGAATGCGACAACAGGAGTTGGTGATCCTTCATAAACGTCAGGAGTCCATTGATGAAAAGGCACTGCTGCAATCTTGAAGGCTACTGTCGCCAGCACAAAAACTAATGACAAAGCAGCTAATGGTGTGGGGCTGTCTACTAGGGCAATGCCTATTGTTTGAAGATTGGTAGATCCACTAACCCCATATAAAAGCGAAGCTCCATATAGAAATACAGCAGCAGCAGCAGACCCAACAAGTAGATATTTCAGGGCTGCTTCGGAACTGCGAGCATCTCTCTTCATGTAGCCGGCCAGAAGATAACTGGCTACAGAAAGAGTCTCGAGTGAGACGAAAACACTTACTAGATCTGTAGCTCCACATAGGAGCATGGCTCCAAGAGTTGCTGCAAGAAGTATTGCTGCATATTCACCTACAGGGCTGCCACTTTGTTCGGCATAGCGCCAGCTGATCAAAAGGGATATCAGCGTTGAGAGAGCGATAACTGCTCTAAAGGCAATGGCAAGATTGTCTGCGAGAAAGGCTCCTAAAAAAGAAGGCTCAACTGGACCATTCCATTGCATTGCAAGAAGCACCAGGGCGGTACCTAGTCCTGCATAGCAAATAGGTGGTGACCACTTTGCAGCACTCTTTTCTCCTGCTAGATCCACTATTAAGGTGCCTAACATTGCAAGAAGGACCATTCCTTCAGGTGCTACTGCACTTGCATTTAATGCAAGATTCAATAGGTCTCCAGGGGCAGCCATTGCCTGGGCCAATATCAGAAGTTCACCCATCTCGGGCATTTTTAACTTAGTCAAGCCAGTTGTATGACTCTAGCTGCGTTACTAATTTGGGACTAGATGTGATGTTGACCTATGCAGTTCGCGCGCCGGTGCGATAGATAGGACTAACGAATATATGTATAAGCTTATTGCCTATGACGCACACACTAGTAATCGTTGAGAGCCCCACAAAGGCAAGAACTATTAGGAGTTTTTTGCCAAAAGACTTCCAAGTTCATGCATCTATGGGGCATGTCAGGGATCTTCCTAATAACGCAAGTGAGATTCCTGCGGCCCAGAAAGGGCAGAAGTGGGCAAATCTTGGTGTTAACACAACTGCGGACTTTGAACCGTTATACGTAATTCCAAAAGACAAAAAGAAGGTCGTTAAAGAATTGAAGGCGGCCTTGAAGGGGGCTACTCAGCTTTTATTGGCCACTGATGAAGATCGTGAGGGAGAAAGCATTAGTTGGCATTTGTTGCAGTTGTTAGCCCCAAAGGTTCCTGTAAAACGGTTGGTTTTTCATGAGATCACCAAAGAAGCTATTGCTACGGCTCTGAACCAAACAAGAGATCTTGACTTGGAGTTGGTCCATGCTCAAGAAACAAGGAGAATTCTTGATCGTCTTGTTGGGTATACCCTTTCCCCTCTTTTGTGGAAGAAGGTGGCTTGGGGTTTATCTGCTGGTCGAGTTCAGTCAGTCTCTGTGAGATTGCTTGTACAACGTGAACGTGCACGTAGAGCTTTTAGGAGTGGGAGTTATTGGGACCTAAAAGCAATTCTTGAGAAAAGTAGTAGTCCTTTTGAAGCCAAACTTGTCAAACTTTCTGATCAGAAGATTGCCAATGGTAATGATTTTGATGAGACAACAGGGGAATTAAAGCCAAATGCAAATGTTCGTCTGCTTTCTGAGAAAGAGGCCAAAAAACTTGCTGAGGATCTTCATTCAGCAGATTGGAATGTTAAGGCTGTGGAGGAGAAGCCAACAATTAGAAAGCCTGTTCCGCCTTTTACAACAAGTACTCTCCAGCAGGAGGCCAATCGCAAGTTAAGGCTATCCGCTAGGGAGACGATGCGTTCTGCTCAAGGCTTATACGAGCGTGGATTTATAACTTATATGCGAACTGACTCAGTGCATCTCTCTACTCAGGCCATTGAGGCTTCTCGTGAATGTGTTGAGTCTCGATATGGCTTTGAGTATTTAAGTAAAAGCCCGCGACAGTTCAGTACCAAGTCTCGAAATGCGCAGGAAGCCCATGAAGCGATTAGACCTGCGGGGGAGAATTTCAGAGCCCCAAATGAAACAGGTCTTGATGGACGAGATTTGTCGTTATATGAGTTGATTTGGAAACGAACTGTGGCCAGCCAGATGGCAGAAGCTCGTCTCACAATGCTTTCAATTGATCTCAAGGTTGGTGAGGCTTCATTTCGTGCTACTGGTAAGAGAATTGACTTTTCAGGCTTTTTTCGTGCATATGTTGAAGGAAGTGATGATCCTGAAGCAGCATTAGAGGGGCAGGAGGTTTTACTTCCTGAATTGGTTGTTGGAGATTCCCCTAAACCAAAGAATGTTCAGGCGCTAGGTCATCAGACACAGCCTCCTTCTCGTTATAGCGAGGCTTCATTAGTGAAGATGCTTGAGAAAGAAGGCATTGGTAGACCTTCAACATATGCAAGCATTATTGGAACGATTGTCGATCGTGGATATGCCAACCTTCAGGCCAATTCATTAATACCAAGCTTCACGGCTTTTGCTGTGACAGCTCTTTTAGAAGAGCATTTTCCAGATTTAGTGGATACAAGCTTTACGGCAAGAATGGAGTCGACTTTGGATGAAATCTCCACAGGGAAGGTGCAATGGCTTCCATACTTGGAAGGATTTTATAAGGGTAATGACGGATTAGAGAAGCAGGTCCTTCAAAGAGAGGGTGATATTGATCCAGGCTTATCACGAACTATTGATTTAGAAGGCCTTCCTTGCGTAGTGCGGATCGGCCGTTTTGGTGCATATCTTGAGTCAAAGCGAGTTAGTGAAGATGGAGAGGAGGAGTTGATTAAGGCAACACTTCCTCAGGAAATGACCCCTGGGGAGTTAGATGAGGAGAAAGTAGAGCTTATTCTTCGGCAGAAAACGGAAGGACCTGAATCACTTGGATTGGATCCAGATTCAGGGGATCATATTTATTTGCTTTTTGGTCAATATGGTCCTTATGTTCAGAGGGGGCAAGTTAGTGAGGATGCTCCTAAGCCAAAACGTGCTTCATTACCTAAGGGAGTTAAGCCTGAGGAATTGAGCCTTGATGATGCCCTTGGGCTTCTTCGTTTACCCCGCTTATTGGGGGAACATCAAGATGGAGGGAAAATTCAGGCTGGATTAGGGCGTTTTGGACCATATGTTGTCTGGAGTAAGGGCAAGGGTGAGAAGGATTATCGCTCCCTAAAGGGTGAAGATGATGTACTGACAGTTGATTTGAATAGGGCTCTCGAGTTATTGGCTATGCCTAAACGCGGGAGGGGAGGGCGAACCGCTCTTAAAGATCTCGGAAATCCAAAGGGAAGTGATGAAAATATTCAGGTATATGACGGTCCATACGGTCTATATGTCAAACAAGGGAAAGTGAATGCTTCCCTCCCTGAAGGCAAAGGAGCAGATCAAATAACTCTTGATGAAGCAGTTGAATTATTAGCAGCAAAGGTTGCCAGCAAAAAACCTGGCCGCAGATCGACTAAATCAAAGACATCATCTAAATCTGCATCTAAATCTACATCTAAATCTGCATCAAAGTCGGTATCTAAATCTACATCTAAATCTACAACTAAATCTGCATCAAAGTCTTTATCTAATAAGGTTCGTGCAACTACAAAATCAGGTAGATTGCGCGCTAGTGCAGTGAAAGTAATTAAACCAGGAAATATTTGATGTCTTTTTTTCAATTAACTTATCTCAAAGGAGTTCTGGAAAAATTTCTTATTCCAATTTTTATACTTTTGCTTCAGGCTTGTGCACAAACCACCTTAGGGGAAAAACTTTCTAACAGCTTTGATTCACCAACTGAACAAAAGACATCAGATAATGTAACGTTGAATAACGTAGGTCAATCGCTCTCAACTCAAGCCAATAAAAAGCTAAAGGAGAAAACTATAACAATAAAAAATTCCAAGAAGGATATAGATAAGAAGATCATTTCTTCATCAATTCGACTCAAGAATCAATTAAATGTTGAAGACAAACTTCCTAAGTTTATTCCTCAGCCATATCGAATAACAATTAAGCTTTCTGCCGCAAATCCTTCTGCACCAGCAGAAACTGTTACTAAAGCTTTGAGATTGGCTGGAGTGAGGTTTGAAGTCGAAATGATTGAGTTAATTGAGAAGCAATCTTTAACTAAAGAGCTGGGGTCAAGGAGGTCAAAACGTTGACAAGGTTTCTGAGATTCAACAAACGAAAAGAAACTAGACCTTCGCAACCAATTAGTCGTGTGAAAGCACTAAGAATTATGGAGGCTTCATACCTTGCTGCCGCCTTTTCCTTGATATGGGTTGCTCTTTATTATTTGCCTATTGGGGGAGCCGTTTTCAGGCTTGCATTGCCTCTCCCGCTTGCTCTTCTGCAGATTCGTCGCGGTTCTTTCTCTGGATTTGAGGGCGTTTCATTGGCTGTTCTCCTCTTAACAGCATTGATGGGCCCAGTACGAGGCCCTTTGGTTCTCTTCCCTTATGGACTACTTGCTCTATGGCTGGGATGGAGCTGGCAACGTGGGCTGAGTTGGTGGTTAAGTTGGGGCTTTGGAGTTTTTATAGGTACCTTTGGCTTCTTTGTGAGGGTTTTTGTTCTTTCATTATTGGTAGGAGAAAACCTTTGGGTTGTTATTACAAGAGCAGGTTCTGCTTTGCTTGAGAGATGTGTGGAATTATTGAATCTTCCAATAGTCCCAGATCTAGGTCAGGTGCAATTTGTTGCTTTCTCTTTGGTTCTTATTCAGGAGATGATTTATGTATTGACACTGCATGCATTGGCTTTTTGGATCTTCCCAAGGCTGAAGGCACCTATCCCTGACCCACCAAACTTTTTAAGTACCTTGGTTGCACTTGACCCCCTTTGAACCAGCTCTTGATTCACCCCCTCTTTTAGGACTCCCTTCTGGATGTAAGGCTTTTGGTGCTGGATTTTCATTCAAAAATAAAGACGATTGGTTCGAGTCTTGGAAGAAAAACTTTAAGGATTTTGAGGCACTTTTAATTTTGGCGGGGTCTCGTACTGCAGAAGTAGAAGGCATTTCAGCGGCTGGTGCTACTTCAAACTCTCGACGTTATACAGCTGTAGCTGATGCTGAGCTCCTTTTAAATGGACCTTTGGGCCCTAAGTGTTTTCCACTCCCACCACTTCCTGCAGGAGTTTCCCCTGCCTTAATTAGTTATGCAGCTTCACGTTTGATTGGTGTGAATCCGTTGGTATTAGCAGTTGGACTTAACCAGATGCCTTCATTTCCCCATCTTCGTCTCGAATTGCCCTCGTTGGGTCCCGCTGCTTGTTTGAGTTGTGGTAAGGCCATGAAATTTGATCGAGTTCAATCCCTATGGGAAAAAGGGTTTTCTATGGGATTGAAGTTGCGTAAACCACTTTTACTGGCTGAATGTGTCCCTGGTGGAACGACGACAGCCCAGGCAGTTCTTACTGGTCTTGGTTTATCAGTAGCAGATCTGATTAGTGGGAGTGTTATCAACCCTCCAATCACTATTAAAACCAACTTGGTTGAGAGAGGTTTACGAGCAGCTGATTTAGGATTGAAGCCTTCTCCAAAAAGATTGCTTGCGGCTATAGGTGACCCTTTTCAGCCAGTTGCTGCTGGGCTTTTGCTAGGTGCCAGGCAGGCTGGACAGCAGGTACTATTAGGCGGTGGGTCTCAAATGTTGGCTGTTTTGGCTTTAGCGCTTGAGGAGTTGCAAGGATCTTTACGTTCGAATTTTGCCAAAGGTATTGTTTTGGGGACAACATCTTGGCTCACAGAGGAGGTGACTTCCAAAGAGCAGACAGAAAGCAATCTTGTTCGATTACTAGATGTTGTTGGTGATCGGTTTGGTGTGAGCCTTCTTGGTATTGCTACTGGTCTACGTTTTGATTGCAGTAGTTATGATGCTCTTAGAGATTATGAAAGAGGATATATCAAAGAAGGTGTGGGCGCTGGAGCTTTTGCATTGTTGGCTCAGCTACGTGGGGCTACCTGCAAAGACTTAGTTGATAAGTGTGAGGCTTCTTTTGAAGAATTGCAAAACAGCTCTATTTGATGAAGTGGCTATTCCTCTTAATGTCTAAAGAATGAAGATGGATATGCTTAAGAGAAGAGAATTCTTTCGTCTAAGTTTATTGGCAGCGCTTGTTGGCATAACAGGCTGCGGAAAAGGTTTGTCCCCACCAATTATTAGTGCTGCTTCGGAAACTCTTCCACAGGAATTGCTGAAGGCTTTACCAACTCCTTGGGTATATAAACCATTAGAGATCACATCACGATTAGGATTATCCCAATTGGTTGTTAATTCAAGTAGTGATCTTTTTGCAATTGGTGACGGTTGGATTCCGGAATTATCAAAAGAATCGATTCAGCCAATAACAGCTCAAAATCTATCGTCTCGATTTAGTAGACAAGCTCAAGAATTTCTTGAGAGTTTTGGGCATGAAACTTCTAAAAGGGTTTTTCCAATAGGTGTTAGCCCTTGGGTGATCCTTTTTAGAAATGGGCATGATTTGCTTTCTCGCGCCCAAGATGGTTGGAATATTTTGTTAGATCCTGATCTAACTGGACGTCTTGTTCTACCAGAGAGTCCTCGTGTGATTATTTCTCTGGCTGATCGTATAGAAGAAGCTGATGGACTAAGGAAACTACGAGAACAGGCACTAACTTTGGATGATCGAAACAGCTTGAACTGGGTTCTTTCAGGGAAGGCTCGTGCTGCCATTTTGCCTCTTTCTCGCTGTTTCAACATTTTGAGTAGAGATCCTCGATTAAGTGTTGTTGTCCCAAAGAGCGGCGCTCCATTGCATTGGACAGTTCTGGTGTCTCCTCTTGCAACTACACAACCATTCCCTGATGCTTGGTTGGAAGCTGCTTGGACTAATCCTCTGCTTGGGAAACTTCTTGCAAGAGGGTGGGTTCCCCCTCTCCCTTATTCAGAGCTTCTCGAGGCAATTGACTACATTCCAGATTCATACAAAAAGATTGTTCTTCCTCCTGAGTTGGTTTGGCAAAAAAGTTGGTCTTTTTCTCCGCTAACTGAAGTTGAGAGAAATCGGCTTGAAAGCCTTTGGATTCAATCAACCCCATAGCCTTTTCCTGGGTTTGTTTGCTAAGCGTTTATGTGTGTCCTTGAGGAGATTTGGAATATCTAGGTTGTTTGGACAGCGTGGAATGCATTGTCCACAGCTTTCACAAGCATTTGCATTAATACTTTCTCCCCAATGCCCTGCTTTCCCAATGAGGTTGTAACGCTCTTCTGTAAAAGATTTAAGGTCATGCCCAATTAGCAAATTGCGCAGGTGCAGAATCTCTGGTATTGGAACATCGTTTGGGCACGGGAGACAGGCTTCACATAAACCACATAGATTTTCTTCAAGTCGATCTTTTTTTACTTCGCGAAGATGAGCAATAGCTTTTTTTTCTTGTTCATTTAGAGAGCCGTCAGCTTTTATCAGTTTTTTTGCAATTTCTAAGTCTTTTGGTTCAAATGCGCCCAGTGTAAGTGTGCTTATCCCTTCAGATATTAGAAATCTGTAGGCCAGTTCAATGGGTGATATTGGGCTGCAATCCTGAAGGAGGGTTTCGCTTGGACTTTGCAAGTGACCTCCTTTATCAGCAGGAGAGATGGCCATGACGCCCATTCTTTTTTTTAAAGCTATCTTCGCTAGAGGGATTTTTCTTGGGTCAAGTAGATGCAGATGCAAACTGCAGAATTGAAATCTATTGCTTTCAATTACTTCCTGGACAAGCGAAAAAGAACCGTGGGAACTGAAACCAACCTGATCAATAAGATTTTCTTCTTCTGCCCATTGGAGGAAATCAGCGCCTTCTCCTTTGAGGGCCCATTGAAGGTGTTCTGTGCGGTTGATTCCATGCACAGCAAGATTGTCAATTTTGTTTAGACCGAGTCGTTCCAAGATGGACCTCAGCTTTTCCTTTCCTTCTCCTAGTGAAAGACCTGGCAATAGTTTGCTAGTGATCACCCATCCATCTTTGGGTTGAACCCCTTCTTCTCGAAGTCTTTTCAGTGCTTGTCCAAGAAATTTTTCGGCAGGCCCATAAGCTGGAGCTGTCTCAATGTGATTTATTCCCGCTAAGAGTGCTGCCTCTACTACCGCATACATTTGATCTGCGGAATTAATAGACCTCATTGTTCCTAGAGTGAAGAGGCTTACTCTTTTCTTTTTGCCAAATTCTCGGCGCACTTCTTTAGTTTTCGCTTTTAGGTTCGGAATCGCTTGATTCAAAGGGGTCCTCATTGACTTGATCGCTATCTTTGAGATGACGAATTAGATCTGCAGGACTGACATCTTTCAAAAAACGACGGAACTCATCTTGATCTTCTGCATCAGCTTCTTCGTTAACTGGAATAGAGGCCTCAGCAACCACTCTTTCAAACATCCAGATTGTGCATTTTGTACGAACTGCTAGAGCTATGGCATCACTTGGCCGTGCTCCAATTTCAATTATTTCAGTGGAATTTTCTTCGGTTGATTTTTTAAAACAAAGTTTGAGCACTGCTTGGAAATTGTTCCGCTCTATTGCATGGATAATTACTCGATCTAATTGAAGGTTCCCCATATTCAATATGGAAACTATGAGGTCGTGGGTAAGTGGTTTGGTGGCTTGAGATTGTTGTAACCCAGCAACTATGTTGTGTGCTTGAGCATGGTCAATCCATATTGGGACTTGTCGGCGTCCAGATGGGTCTCGAAGCAAAACAATCGGGGATCGGTTGGACGCGTCGAGGGCTAAACCCGCTACGGTCATTTCTACCACTTTCCCTCCAACACTCTTTGTCCGATTATGGCTTAAGAATATTGTGATATGCCAATTGTCATGTTTACAGGGTTAATTCAAGCTATAGGAACAGTTCATCGCCGAAAAAAGGGCTTAGCAGTTGAAGGTTGCGAACCTTTTGCTCCTCTAAAACTTGGGGAAAGTGTTTCTGTTGATGGAATTTGCTTAACAGTGGCTGACTTGTTCACAGGTGGATTTATAGCTGATGTAAGTGAA
>QCRS01000040.1 GCA_003211755.1 Prochlorococcus sp. AG-463-F15
GATTAGTTCTTCCATAGGGCATCAAAATCAGACTCGACACTATTGGCTGACTATCTGCTCAAAACAGCTAAAAAAGGGTTTGAGCTCGAGACAGTTAATTGGAAATCTCCGTGACATCCCCCTGCCCTGAAAGCATGATCAACGAGTTAGGGATTTCGTGTTGATTCATCAGAGCAACCATCTCATCGATTTGCTCTTCCAGTCCATCAATAGTCCAGTTATAAGGAACGATGTATGCGTCAAAGTTCATCGTCTTATGGAATCCGTCATCATCTCTTTTGGCATTGCAGACCAAGAAGTAAGAAGTCTAATGGACATCAAACCCCATCCCTAAAAGGAGATAGGCATAGAAGTTCATTTTAGTTTTATATCCCTCGTGGTATGGATCATCGAGGTAATCCTGCTTATCGGCTATCCCCCTCTTCGCAACTGTTTTGCCAGTAAGCGATTTAAGCCAATGTTGATGCTTTCAAGTATTTTTTACAAATCAAGGTACATTCAAAAACAATTCTTTTAGAGGTTAGAAAGGCCAATTGATGTGGAGTTGATATGAATCTGAATAAATTGAAGCATCTGCTTGCTCACGCTCATAAGACAAACTTGCAGAAAAACCATTTCTGATGTTTTGGTAAAGCTCAATTCCAATTCCAGCAGTCCAATAAGAGGAGGCTGATTTCAGTATCTTTAAACGGTAAGTCTGAGAATCATTTACATAATGCATATCCACATTTGAGTCTGCGGTTAGATCATAGTCATATTCAATTTTGGCAAATGGTTTCAGTTTCCATCTTTTAAATGGAATTTCATAATCAAAATCAAAACCTACAGAAACCATTTTTTGATTGAGCTCTTGTTCTTTAAATGTCAACGCTAAATGACTACCTGACTCAGAGAACTCTTCAAAATTAATATGAGCTGCTTCCAATCTTCCATATGGTGTGATTTTAAAATCACCTCGTGAAATGGATTCACCCACTATTGCAGCAGATCCAAAAATCATATTCACATCTCTATTACCTAGATGAGTTATTGACTCTTCGACCCTTTTTGTATTCATTTTCATCTTGCCTAAACCTAACTGAGCTTCTATTGGCAGTTTTTTGGCAAGACGATTTGATGCGTATATGGAAAAACTATAGTTATCTGATTCCAGCTTGCTTCCTTCACTCCCAACATCAACATCATCACTGCCGAAGGTAAAAGCTATACCGAATAGACCATTTGCTCCATAAGGTCTATCTAAACCCAATGTGTATGCTGAGCTTTCAGATTCTTGGTTAGCAGAAACTGATGATCCATCAGATTTGGCAAAGATTATTTGCCCATCACTCCATAATGACCAGCCACCATGAAATTCACTTCCTGTTGGATTTAGATTAACTCCACCTGATTGATTTCGTATTTCAGCAAATGCAATTTCAACTGACCTCCCTTCTAATTCTTTAATTACTTCATCAGATTGATCTATAAGTCTTTCATTATTCCAATTTCTTTGTGCCCATTCTCTCAAATCCTTCTCTCCTAGATTAGTCAACCCATTTGAATTACCATTAACAGCCTTATTAAGAATTGGGTTTGCAAAAGAAATCTTGATTCCTTGGTATGAATTTTGTAATGAAGATTGATTGCGTCTTAGCCAATTAAATCTATTATTTACTCCTTTAAGACTTGCTTTACTGAAACGAATTGCCGCATTCGTCCATGCCTCTGCAAGGCCAACAACGTCTGCTTTTAATGTTGGGTCACTATGGGAGTCTATAGGAATATGATTATTGATAACTCCATTTGATGATGTGGCAGAGTTGCCTGTAAAAGTAAAGCTAAATGATAAATAATATGTGGTAATATCTCCTGTTGAAGGAGCGCTATCTTGGGCTTGTATATTTTCTGCACCTCCGCCTAATGCAGGAGTATAAGTACCACTCTCTGCAGGTATTTTAGTACTTTCAAATCCATATCCACTAGGGGGCTCAACTGAAATTGTATATATACCACTTGAGGCAGTATCAGCTTTTAAAACAAAGCTATATTTTCCATCTGAGTCTGTTACTTGCGTATTTTCACCTCCACTATCATCTAACCATTCATTGCTAACTAACTCATCATTATACTTCAGTTTTACAGTTGCATTTGCCAATGGTTGGCGGGAAATTGAGTTATATATAACCCCTGCAGGGTCAATTAAAATACCATCCAAATCTTCATATATATCTCCACATTCATTAATGGCAATGTTTCTAATAAATCTTCCAGATTGAGTTAGTCCATCAGCAGAATCAATTATGCCTTTAGCTCTTTTCTTAGGTGCAGACTTTATGAATTCAACCTTATAGGTTCCAATTGTACTGGGCTTGAAAGTATAGTTGCCAACACTATTAGTTGTTGCTGTTTGTACTATTGAACTGTCTTTATGAAGCTTTACGGATATACCACTAGCTGGATTGCCATTCTTATAACGAACTACTCCTGATATTGTTCCACAAGTGGAGTCTGACGTCGTGAAATTATAAGTATCTTTGGAGGTTATTCCAGCAAATGAATTGGCTGTAGAAGCTAAATCTTTAACTGCTCCTGCATCAATCAAAATATAATATTGAGTCCCATCCTCTATAAGAACTGAACCATCCGAATCCCTTAAAGATAGAGATAATTCATTTGAAGAAATTGAAATATCAGTTGAATTTGTAGCTACATTGTAAGCCCTAATTAATGAATCATCAGAATAGTTAAGCAGAGAGATATTACCTGTTCCTTTAGTTATCTCTTCGTTAAAAATTAACTCAATAGTTGGATCTGAGGTCTCTACATTAGTTGCATCATCCTCAGGAGACTGAGATGTTATATAAGGTGCTGTTGTATCTGAAGATCTAGTTGAAAAATTTAAACTAAGTTTGTCTGTAATTCCTTCAAAACCAATTCCATTACTTCCTTGTAATGAATTGGGATCTATGAGAATGTAATAGTCCTTATTTCCACTTAAAGATAATCCAACACTGGCTTGACTATTGGAAATAACTAAAGACGTAACATTATAAGATTCTACTAATGCGTCGTTGGATGAATCTCTTAACTCAATATTACCACCTAAACTAGAAACCTGAATATCTCTATCAAAGTTTAGAGTTAATGTTGGGCTGCTAATGCTAACAGAAAGTTGGTCATCGGATGGACTGGATGACTCTAAGTTCGGACCCGAAGGACAACCATTAAACCCCCAGCATGGTCGTTTTGAAACTGCTAATTTTGGGGCAAATAATTTAGGTGTCTTACTAAAATGTTGAACATTCCATCCGGTAAGATCTTGGTCAAATGCTATAGCATTTTTAAAAGTCCTGGTAAAATTATTTACTCTTGAAACATTCCAACCACTTATATCTTGATTAAAAGAACCCGCGCCATCAAAGGCTCGTCTTAAGGACCTTAGACTCGCCGTATTCCATGAAGATATATTCCCATTAAAAGCTCTAGCCCCTGCAAATGTTCGATGCATATTTGTCACATTAGAAACATCCCAGTTATTTAGACTTTGGTTGAAGCTCTGTGCTCTAAAGAATGTTCTGTCTAGCCTTTTTACCTTGCTAATATTCCAGCTACCAATATCTTGGTTAAAATTAATAGCACTTCTAAACATACCTTTAAGGTTAGTGGCATTTGATGTATTCCAGCCACCTATGTCTTGATTAAAGGCTCTAGCATCCTGGAACATATCAGACATATTTGTCACACTAGAAACATCCCAACTTGATATATCTTGGTTAAAAGTTGATGCTTTCATAAACATTCTTCTCATATTGGTGGCTCGACTTGTATCCCAATACCCAATATCTGCATTGAAGCTTGATTTATTCTTAAATAAGGAAGAGAAATTCTTTATTTGACCGGTAAAGATACGGTTGCCGGTGTCTCCAAAATTATATGTGACACTATTTCTAACTATTTGATAATCATTTCCGACTAACCCATTGTTAATGCCTTCGATGAGTAAGTTTCTGTCAACGATTAACTTGTTTGCGCAAACAGTACCTGCTTCACCTACTGTGCCAACATTGCTTGCTTTGTAACAATCAGCATCTGACGCAGCAATAGCATTGCCAGGATATATCAATGAAATTAGGAATGCACTACTGAGTATCTTTCTATGTAATGAATAACATTGATTCTCAGTAATTTTCTTTAATTGTATTTTGTCAACAAAAATACAATCCAGCGTGTCTCTTCTCCGAAACATGCTGGATTATTGCAAAACGAAGCCCTTTATTTTTATCTTGATTCATGATAAAAATGAGGTCAGATTAGACGCTTTAGTTTTTGTCTAGTCCCAAATGCTCATTAGAAATGCACTAATCTCCTGTGAGACTTGCAACTTAATTCTGATTTCCCACAATTCTTCCTAGAAAAAAGTCCCCAAAGTTAAATCCCTTTTTCTTAATCTACATTTGGACCTGGTATTGGATTATTGGTTTATCAATCCAATAATCTGATTTATCTTCCCTTAGACCCCGTAAGATGACGGAAAATTCTTTAACCATGAACAGGCAATAGATCTGCTGGTCTCCTTGGTTGCCACTGATGCGAACTCAGAAAAGAAGTGGAGAGGTTTCTATAACTCCTTATCAAGTGCTGAACTGCAGGATGAGTGGAACGAATACTGGAAAACTGAGCGTAGATAAATCCCAAAAAAATTCACAGATTTGAGAAGTGGTTGAACGATGTAGGAAGGACACTCATCACCCCCATACGCCCTTCCCCAAAGAAGCCATGAGGGTGAATGGATTGACTCATCGAACTGGTTTCTAAAGTCTTGAAATCGATCCTCAACGTCGGAGAGGAAAGGAAACTTAAATACTCACTGTTGAAACACGTACCGCCTTGGCATCACTCCATCAATGAGCGATGTGTGGATAGGTTTTAAAAATGGTGTGGATAGTAAATTGCGAATAACTCAGATCTGTTGCCGTTACTCAATTTCTCAACAGAGGGTTCTTATTAGGAATTGAGGAGTTTTTCTGTCAGTTGCGATCTGTTCGTTATTAGTAATTGATTCAAACAGCTAACAGCAAGCTCCCAAGTACAAACACCTCTTTTTTATCAGTTCTGGCTAAATAACTAATTTGCAATCCAAACTGATTGGTCAAAGCTGGTCATATCAACATTATGAGTGGCGATCCAGTCACCATTAGCTGCAAGGAACTTATCTAAAGCCCCTTCCTCATGCTGATGAATAACAATCACCTTCTGAGGGTCTGCCTTATCAACTCCTCTATATAGAGGCTTTATCCCATGCTCTGCATGCCTTTTGTTAGCTTCATCACTATCAAAAATGGCTGACCACTCAGCAAAAGTTCCATTCAGTTTGAAGGTAATAACAGTGGTTTCGAGTGCCATTAGAGGATTAATTAATTAATTAATAGGTAGGGTTCAGATTAGTTCCAAGTTGCAAGATCTGTAGTGCCTGATGATCTTTGCATCCAAGAAATCTTCCAAGTTCCATCTATTTTCTTAAAGATCATTGAATAACTTGATAAATCATTATTTTTCTCTCCTTTATAACTAAATTCTTCTTTCAAAGTAAAGGCAGCAAAGCCCCAGTCTGTATTTGCTTCTAATCGATGAGTCTTTACTAATTCAGAAAGCTCAACAACCAAATCTGCGTTGTTGTACATTCCAACAAGACCTTCTGCAGTAATAGGGTTACCACTTGGTCGAATAGCTAAGAAATTATCTGTGACGTTAGAAAGCAAAAAAGACTTATTTTCAGCTCTATTTGCAAAACCTTTTATCAGAGCTTCTATCAACTGAGAATCAGAAGACAATGTTTTTAAAGCGTTGTTCTTAAAGGATCTCATGCGCCAGTCAATCAACCTGTATCTTTTGAGTTTTTTGAGCAAATACTGACGCCAAATTTCTCAAGATACAATTTCTACATCTTTTTCGGCTCTTTCTTAAAGCCTATATTTCTTATGTCAGGAGAGATCTGTTCGTTGATTACTAATAAAAACGTGATTGAAATAGAATAGAAATAAGAGGGCGAGAATGTTAAGCCATCCACACACCATCCACACATCCCAATATCGCTGAGATCCCATGGCACAACAGGAGCCTAGCTACTGGCTAATGAAAAGTTCCCTTTAGGTGACAGCAAACGATCTCAGCGAATCAGAAATTTCTATCCAAACTTTATCCAAACTAGAGAAATGGCAGAAATGAAAGAAGAGAAAATCAGGGTTACATAATGAAAATGGTTATCGTTCTTGTCTTCTGATATTTTCGTAGGGCGATTGTCATTGTCTAAAGAATGAACCAGACATGGCTGATCTCGGGTTCGCCAGGCTGCGGCAAAACCAGCTGGATACTCAAAACAATGCGAAGCCATCAAGGCAAATGCGGATATTTGCGACTAGATGGCTATCCCTCTAACGGGCTAGAGCAGGTGTCTGACTCAGGAATCGATAAGACATTTCTCAAGGATCAATTCCCTGAACTAATAGATCTATCGGATTCCCATCATGCCTCCAGATCGCAACAAGGTGACCTGCTCACATTGATTGAGCTCCCCCAGTTCCAGTCTCCTCAGCAGGCAGGCCTAATGGGTATGGATCCTCGCGTCAAAAATCAGCTTGAAGCCTTGCAACTTCATCCTGACAGGCATCTCCACTTTGGTCGGGATCCTGAATTACCAAACAAAGACACATTGGAATTCAAAAAACTTGAATCTTTCAGTCTCAGTCTTAATGCCAGCGTCTGGGATCCACCCAGTCTGAATACCTTGTGGTTCGAGCTAGTGAATGGAGCATATGGCGACGTCTATCGAGCTAAGGCCTTGATGAACTTGCCAGATGGGCGCTCTATGTTCTTCAACTGGATCGTGAGTCAAGAAAGCTCACAGTTCATTCCACTTGAAGAAATTTCAGCTCCAAATGGCAGGCCTGCCAGCTTGTCTGAGCTTGTCGTGCAAGGAAAACATCTTGATGGCTTACGTATTCAATCAACGATCGACCTCTGCCTACTAAACGATGCCGTACTTGAGATGCATCAAATGCCTCTTAGGGATCGACAAAAAGAAGCTATTCCCTCAACTTAATCGCCATGAATCACGCAATTATCTCCTGTCTACACGCCAATCTCCCTGCAGCGGAAGCTGTCTTGAATGACATTGATAGGCAAGGGATTGACACCATTACCTGTCTTGGTGATCTAGTGGGCTATGGCCCCCAGCCCAACGAAGTAGTTGAGCTGATACGAAAGCGTGGTATAGCGACCTGCCAGGGCTGCTGGGATGAAGATATCATCGATGGTCTTAATGCCTGCGAGTGCAGCTACCCTTCTCAGCTAGCAGAAAGACGTGGGCACCTGGCCCACCAATGGACAGATGATCAGCTAACGGACGAAAACAAAAGTTTTTTGGCCAGCCTCCCAACATCATTACGTCGTGATCGACTCCTCTTCGTGCATGGCAGTCCCAACAGTCAGCATGAGTATCTTCTTCCGGACATGGATGCATTTGCAGCTCTCGAGCGGGTAGAAACAGCGGGTGCCGATATCCTGTTTTGCGGGCATACTCACCAGCCTTATGTACGTGAATTGAGAGATGGATCTATTCGTGTGCGTTTACAAAATGCCGACCATGGCAACGATCAGGGTGAAGAACTAACCCTGCCGATGCGCAAAATCGTCAATGCTGGATCAGTGGGCGAGCCACGTCATGGAAGTACAAATGCCACCTATGTAATTCACAACGATGCAACTGATGAAGTTGAGATAAAAGAGGTGGCCTATGACGTTGGTCGAACGTGTCAAGCGATTGTCGAGGCGGGGCTACCGAAAGTCTTCGCATGGCGACTGAGTCATGGGTTTGAATTCGCCGAGCAGGCCGAAGATGCAAGTCATGTGTGTGAACGATGATTGAAAGATGGGCACTAGTAAGTGGTCTACGCGGAGATCTCGAGACCTATGACCTAATTCAACGGGATCTAAAGAAGACTCGTGGAGTTACAGCCTTATTTGTCCTTGGAGACCTCGTCGGGCCCGAACGCAACTGTGACGCACTGTTGGATCGACTAAGGAATCCCCATCGCGGCGATTTAAAACCAGATTGCATCTATGGCTGGTGGGAAGAGCAACTACTTGCAGAGCGTGGGTTTCGTGGTGAACGCAAAGCTGATGCTCTGCGGCTCAGCCAAGGTGAAGACGCAGTCAGCGCACTGCTGAATACGGTTAATCCTTCTCACCTGAAATGGCTGGCATCACTGCAATTTGGCTTCATTGAACTTGACTGTGCACTCATCCATGGGAGCTCTTCAGACGTGGCTGACAACCTCACATCTGAAACATCTCCACTGATCCTCCTTGATCGACTCACCCGTCTCAATGTGAACAGACTGTTCACAGCGCGCAGTACTAAACAATTTCATCTTGAACTGACTGGAGGAGGGATCAATTCACAAGTAAAGGATCTGAACGGTAAACGTGAACAACAACAGGAAGTTCCCAAGCGAAGCGTGATTGGAATTGGAGCTGGCTTGAATTACACCCTTTATGACATTGGTAGCGATAAAACGCACTTCCTTACCGCCGGCAGCAAAACAAATCCCAAAGGGAAGGGTTTCGCATAAACCTCGTCATTATTTTGAGAGAGAGATTGATAGCCACAAATATTGCTCAGTAGGATCAAAAGCTCTATGAATAGAGAAGAAAACTTAGGCATTTGATGGGTTTCAACGCCCAAAAAAGCCTAAAAACAACAACTTTTATCCCCC
>QCRS01000041.1 GCA_003211755.1 Prochlorococcus sp. AG-463-F15
CGCAGCAGCTTGTCGTTCGGCAGCTTTCTTCTTATAGCTTGCGCGCAGATCTTCTAAAATTTTCCTGTCTGCAGCTTTCTTTCTCTCTTCAGCTTCCTTTTTTTCTTCGCGCAAACTTTTTGGCCCAGAATTGTTCTCGGCTAATGCGATCGTCTCATCTGCGTTCGCCTGATCTGCACTTGCCTCTTCTGCATTCGCCTCTTCAGCGCGCAAACCATTTTGTGCAGACTTGTTTTCGGCTTCTTCGTTTGTCTCTGCCACTATAGGCTCTTGAAAACATGCCCTTATTCTTATTCCAGCACTCGACACGTAGCAAAAATCACTACAATCAATCCGGTTTTATAACAATGGACTGGGATGCGGGGAGCAATGACTACACCGAAAAATATTGAGAAGTAAAGAAGAAGAGAGTGTTAGAAATTGCTTGGTTTCTTGAATTTACTTAAGTAGGGTTAATATCAAAGCACCATTTCTCTTGTAATGTACTTCAAATTGATTAGAAATATTTGTCTTATTTCTTTAGCACTTCTAATTGTTTTTTATCCGCTAAAAGCAGATGCTATTTCCTCAATTTCCCACAATTGGGTGGAGGTTCCAAAAAGTCAGTTTGGAAAGCAATTATGGGACAAGCATAGTGTAAATAAAAATCAAAATGGTTCTATAAGAGTGATCAGTAAGTTTATCCCTAAAGGAAGTACTAAGATTACACAATCGATTCTATATACAATGGATATAAATTGTTTGGATGAATCCTTCAGAGATTTAGCAATAAGTACAACTCAATTTAATGAGTTTAAGAACAATGATAGTGAATGGAAATCCCCCAATGGAGACAAACTGATTCTAGGTGTAATCAATCAAGTTTGTACTTTTAGCAAAAATGATGATGTCGCTTAAGAGAGATTTTATTATGAACTGTGAGGCTGAGCGAACACACCAAAAAGAAAAGAACTGGAAGTGGAAGCTGGACTTGATCGATAAGTGTCAGAAGGAAAAGGAAGAACTAAAGGATGAGAATGTGAACCTCAAGCGTCAATTAGCCCTTCGCTCTCAACTGAACAAGTAATGCCTGTATTGGTAATTGGTTGGGGTGTCTATGACAAACTCCCACAAGAAGAACAACAGGAATTTGCCTTATTCAGAAGGTATAGCAGTGCTTATTTCTATGAGTGTTATGAGTATGAGAATGCAAAGGGAAATAAAAATTATGAGTGGAGTGATCGCTGCTTTAACAGTCAGGAAGAGTTGTTGGAATTCTTCGGTTATCAAATGATCGAAGACTTAAATGCAGATACCGTTTATGCAAGACGCGTAGAGACCTTTACTGATGCGGATCAAAAGATTTGGGGGCAATTAAGTGAAGTTGGAAATCAGATCAAAGTAATAGGGGCGATATAAATGTTTGTCACCATCAGACGAGTTCACGACTCCACAATTGATCGTTACAGGGAATTGGGTCTGAACAACTCCACGATTGCTTGGCTGCTATTTGCAGAAGGCATATTTGTGGTGCTGGTAGGCAAAACAATTGTGGAATTAATTTTCATCAGTTCTCATGCAACCTAGTCGTTCTAATGATTTCACTTGCTTTTCGACAACCACTTAAATGCCCAGCAACCAAATAAAGCAACTATTACCCAAGGAATTAGTGCCCTTATGACCCAAAGGGAAAGCAGAAGAACTAATGCAGAAAGCACAACCCTCTTAGTCATTGCTTTTGCGTCGTCAGTCATGTATTCCCACCGAGGGATCAGAGACATTGGATAGAACTTTGATTCCTTCCTTTTTAGAGGATTTCTTTGATTTCAGTAAGGCATTAAGAAGGGCGGGATCGAAATACCCCGCCCTTTAATTAATTATTCTTAAATGAATTCTATTTACCCTTATAAATAGACTCAAGAATGATACGGATAACCAACAAAGAAATTATGCTAGATATACCCGAATAAATAAATATCTCATGAGGTAAAAATGCACTTTTGTGCATAACATTATGCAACCAGTCTAGAATAAAGCCAAGGGTAGACCCTAATAAAGTGCCATGCAATATAGAATAAATAAGTGGCAATCCAACAGGGATTAAACTTTTATTCTTTAAATTTGTTTCAAATAACAATATTTGAAATAAATTCTTCAAGTCTTTTGTAGCACTTGACTTGTTTGCTGCCCACCACCTAGCGAGTCCAAACAAGCCACCAATGGTTGCAAGGTATCGAGGGGCTTCGTAAGCATTCATCTGCGCAGTATTGCGAATTAGCAATAAAATAACGAAGCCTCCTACTAATAGAGCAAGATTAATCTTGTCGTCCTGTTTTAATTTAAAGCTCATTTAATTGATATATAGCTTTCAAAGTCTAGGATAAAAGTGTTGACAAGAACCATTTATTCAATAATCAAGAGAATCTTCTTAGTCAATCATTACATTGATAGTCAAGAGAGTTTGTAATCCAAATATTTTTATTTGTCTTCATAAAATCAAGCCCATAAATAACCTCTGTCCTGTAAACAGTCCCCTTCGGTTCTAATGCTCGAATATCACTATCAGAGAGTGGCATTTTCGTAATACCCCACCACCAGATCTGGATATCAATGACAGGATCGAACGAAATCAAGCAAGGCAAACCTTATAAATGACTGCAAATACTGGGTCCTTCTTCATACTTGAGATCACTTGAACAAGTTAAAAACGGAGATGGTGGTTGTCCAGTTGGCACTATATGGCAAAAAAATAAGGTCATTTCATAGTTTTTCCATGTATTTTTCCATGCGACGAATTTTCCATGTAACGCCTCCCCTAATTCCATGTGTTTTTCCATGTAACGCTTATTTGACCAAAACTAGGTCTTTTTATTTCCAAACTGCTTCTTAATCCTCATTTAAAAGAAATTAGTATGGACAATTTATCTTGATTTCTTTTCGGTATTTCTTCACATAACCCGCTTTATATGAATCCCCTTCGATATATTCCTCCCAATAAACTTTCTTCCAACAAGTTACATGTTTATTCTTTGCGTTAGCAGGAAAATCATATTTATCTGGAGAAACTGCATCTAAGACCTCTTGCCAAGTTAAGGAATAAACTGGTGAAGCAAATGAAAGAAGTGTTATTCCTAAAAGAAATTTCCTATTTAGTCTCATCTCACAAAATCATATTGGATTTATAAATATTTTAGACCTAGCACCAAGATCTGGTTAAGTGGCATGGCATGGCATTTAGTGTCACTAACTTTTGCCTAATTTGTTGATATTTCTTTGATATGACTAGGAAGTGTCACCTTCTGGCACTTGATGGCACTTCCTGTCACCTCGAAAAAACGGAGAGGGTGTTGTAAGGGTTCAACCTAAACCGGAAGTTACCGGAAGGTATTGGACGTTATTTCTAAATCGGGTTGCATTTCCTACAACGTTTCCTACAACAGAATTTAGATGTTAGTTAATGACTCCTTCCTGCTACCCCATGAGAACTTTTCTTTTGCTACTAATGCTCATGCCCTTACCTGCTGAGGCAGCATTAGAAAAGCAAGAGTATTGCGATGGATACACCACACTTGATATGAGGGTGTGCGCGGATATTAGGTTGCTTAACCAGAGGATGGCACTCCGGAGAAAATTAAATCGAAGAACCTTTAATCGGTGGGATGACTTAACTGGTGCTCTTTGTGAACAGTCTTATGAACCGTATAAAGAGGGGACTATCTACCCACTAATGCTGAGTAAATGCAGCGCCGAATTGAATGAAGTTCTTTTAGACCACTTACAGGGACTAGGAGAAAGAGACTGATTGCGGGAGTACTTAAATAGCACTTACAAATGTAAGTACTATTTCTTATTTCTCCTATAACCTCTCATCATTTAATTCCTACAACACAAAATTATTATTCCTACAACTTTTCCTACAACACTTTTTTCAGGACTGATGTATCTTATTGGACGCACCTGGACTTAGAAACCAGCGCCTCACTACAAATTCTTGGTGTTCCGGAAGTTGTTGGACCTCCTAGAACACTATAAAAACGGAGAGGGTGGGATTCGAACCCACGGACGGTTTCCCGTCAAACGATTTCGAATCGTTCGCTTTCGACCACTCAGCCACCTCTCCAGGAGATTTTCACCTAAGCAGATCTTAAAATTTAAGCAAGAGGGAAATATCAAACTCAAGCATAGGGAATAAGAATTGATTTTCAATCAATTCTTAAATAAAAAACTTTTTCATGGTTGATTTCTATTTGGTGAGAAATATCAACTGCTATTAAATGAAATTAATCTACAAGAGAATATTTTATTGCCAGCCTGATTTGGCCATTAACTTAATAGCGTTAGAATTAAAAGAACCCAATTGATCTATAGTTACTGCATCTGGCTTGAAGGGTCCAAATTTTCTGACTTCCTTAGCCTGATTAGAGCCGACCAAAGGATGCTCGAAAGTTGGTCCGGCTAAACCTCTACTCCCATTAGGAGAGGCAAGGTATTCTAAAAGCTTAATAGCTTCATTCTTATTTTGAGAATACTTAGCTATCCCTCCTGCACTAACATTTACATGGGCAGGATTTGGTGTAATGACTTCTACTTTCTTAGCTAATTCCTTATCCTTTTTCCCATTTACTCCTGCCAACATTCGAGCAACATAGTAATGGTTAACAATTCCCACCCCACAAACACCGTTAGCAACTGCACGGGTTAAACCAATATCTCCAGGGAAATAAGGCTGAGAAACATTCGCAATCATTCCTTTAAGCCATTTCCTAGTCGCGACTTCTCCTCGAATAACCAACTGATCTGCCACTAAAGATTGGTTGTAAGGGCTATTTCGCTTTCTTAAGCAAACCTTACCCTTAAATTCAGGCTTAGCCATGTCTGCGTAGCTGCGAATGTTGTCAACCTCAACTTTCGCAGGATTAACAACCATTACTCTCACTCTCCGTGTTAATGCATACCAACGACCTAGTGGATCCCTATATTCTTTTGGTACTTCTTTATCTAGCTTTGCTGAACGATAAGGCTGCAAAAGTCCGGCTTTTGCAGCATTGCTAATTCTTGCAGCATCTACTAAAAGAATGATATCCGCCTTTGAATTTGAACCTTCTCTTTTAAGTCTTTCAATTAGTGATATACCAGTAGCCTCAATTAGTCGAACTCTAATACCCGTCTCTTTTGCAAACTTTTTGAAAACTTTCCTATCGGTATTGTAATGACGACCTGAATAGACACGAACTTCTTTTTCAAATGCCTCGCTCGGGAGAGATGCTCCAAACCCAATTCCAGCAGTAAGAAGGAACACTGAAGAAATTGAGCGCAATATTGAATTCATCTGTGATCAACAATTAATAACCCAATATATAGAATATCTAGGCACAGCGTAATGATCTTATTGTTCAACATTTTATACGTTCACTTGTTTCAATTGATGCATGGCTAAATAATTGCATTACTAGTCCATTATTCAACAACCTAATGAGTTCTATGGATCACTTGATACACGCATTAATTGACAAGAGCAAATCCAAATCGATAGTTAAAAAGCTTTTAAAAAACAAATCTTCCTGGGAGGAAGGAAAAAAGACAGCCGGCACTCATGCGGCAAAAGTCAAAAGGAACATGCAGCTGGACACACAGTCCGGCGTGGCACTTGAGTGTAGTCAGAATATCTCTGAGCTAATAACAGGGGATCAACTGTTAAAAAGTTTTTGCTTGCCTAGACGCGTTCATGGTGTGAGATTCACTAGTACATCCAAAGGAGATGGTTATGGCACTCACGTTGATAACGCCTATATGAACTCTGGAAGAAGCGATCTTTCATTTACACTTTTTCTAAGTGAACCACATGAATATAAAGGAGGTGAACTTTGCATCCAAACCATTCAAGGTAGCGAAGAGATCAAATTAAAAGCCGGTGAAATTGTCATCTATCCAAGTACTAGTTTGCATTCTGTAAAGACAGTCGAGACAGGTACAAGGTTTGCATGTATTGGATGGATACAAAGTTACATTGCAAGCAATGAAGACAGACAAATATTATTCGGATTAGATGCTGGTGCACGTGGAATACTTGCTAAGCAGGGACAATCAGATCAGCTTGATTTGATTTTTCAGTCATATAACAATCTGCTGCGGCGTCTAGGCGATTAGCCGGTAACATTCGTTACAAGCTAGAATAAAGAAAATCACTTCAGGTTGAGATAATGGGGGACAATATTTAGAGTTGGTAAAATAATGCTTTTAAAGATGGCCAAAAATTCTCCTGTAGCTATTTTCCTTGCGGCAACAGCCATACTTGCTTCTAACACTCTCCAAGGCGACATAACTAAAGCAGAAGAAATGGGCGGGCTAAAAGAGTGGACAACTGATCAAGCAATTGATGAAGAAAGTACTCCAGATGATGCCGCGAAAAAAGCGGCTAAGAAGGCAAAGAAAAGAAACCTTTGTATACCTATTGGAGAAGGGGAAAACTGCTGGTAAAACAAAGAGAATTTCGAAGAAGAACTGAGAATTTTTAAAAATATCGACTCTTTATTCTTAGCAAGATCATACTTATTTATATAATTTAGGTTGAGATTATTAAAAGCAAAGTAATTAAGAATTCCATATATCAATCTAACTAATTATTTTTTATGCATAAAAAAGGCCCACCGTTAGGTGGGCCTTTAATAATCAATCCTTCAACTAATCGAAACGACTAGATCAGAACTTGAATGTGGTTTGAACTAAAGCACCAAAGATGTCATCGTCTGTACCTGTTTCGGTGTCAGTACCACCAAAGATGGCAGGAGTAACAGTGATGTTGTCAGAGACCTTGTAGTCATAGTAGGCCTCCCAAACCATGTTGCCAGATGCATCATCGTCGACAGAAGTCGTGGAGTTATGCACATCTGTGGCATAGGCACGTTGACCAAAGGCAACGCCAACTCTATTGCCATCAATGAAAGCATCGTCCCACATAAGACCAACCATCCAGGCTGCAGTTGCTTCTACTGCGCCATCTGTGTTGTCCGCGTCGTCGATCTCTCTAATGTCATAACCAACCTGTAAAGCTGGGATTGCACCGACCGTTTCAGGCTTCCAATAAGCTCTCATGGAATAGCTCGTGGCATCACCTTCACCAGCATCGTCTCCTTTAGCAGTTGCGTAATAGCCTTGCCAATTTTTACAGCTGTCATCGGCACCAACAACACCAGTGTCATTGCAACTCTCAGTCGCAACAGCGAAAGAAACCTGCCAACGCGGTGAACCGTACTCAACCTTCGTCAACCATTTAGCTTGAGTATCAGTAAAGATACCGCCACCTTCTGTGTTGGTATTAGCTTGAGAAGAGTTTTGTGCTCCTTTTGAGACGTAGTTGGTACTAATAGCGAATCGAGGTTCGTAAGGATCCGCAACAGGCTGTGTCCAAGCGACACCGAAACCGCCATCTGTGCTAGCGGCATAAGCACCTGCATTACCACCTAAAGCAAACTGCTTAAGGACTGGCTTGTAGATAGATGGCGCACTTGCCAACATATAGTAGTTTTCAATCGCTGGACCAGCCCAGACAGTGAAGTTATCAGCTACTGGGAACTGATACCAAATCTTGTCGATTTTTAGGTAATCAGTGTTGTGGGTCGAGGATAGATAGAGGCCGTAATCGGTAGAGCCAAAGGCGCTATCAGAGAAGTTACCTTGCTTGATCCTGGTATACAGCAAATCATCACCATTAAAACTGGTATTTAGATTGAGCTGCGTGGTGTAATTAAAAGTGACCGCACCATCATCCTGACCTGCATCAGCACTTCCAACATTTCGGTCATAACCACCAACTACAAATGTTGTTTTACCTGTCAGTTTGGTAGTAGTTGAAAAAACACCAGCTTCGAATTCGCCAACGCGAGCTTCAAGCCCATCGAGACGGCCTTTGATAACGGCTAGCTCAGGAGAAAATTCGTTGAGAAGGCGACGCTCTTCTACATTGGCCTGGGCAACATTTCTGAGACACTTGTTCAACAGAGCAGCAGCCTCATAACGAGTCATGCTGCCATTAGGAACAGCAGTCACACAGCCATGACGCTCTGCCAGGTCAGTTAATGCCTGATAAGCCCAATCGGTTGGGTAGACGTCTGAGAATTGAGAGATGCTCTGAACTTCACCGGCATTGGAATAGCCAGAGACATCATTTATGTTGAGCTCAGCAGCCGTTGCTGCGATTGGAGCAATAAGCCCAAGCGCAGCAGGTGCTACCAGCAATTGCTGGAAAAGTTTCATTGAGATTCCTCACACAAAATGCCCTATAAAGGGCTCGCTTATTCTATAAATAAAAAGGAAAAAACCGCCACCAAAAATCAGCCTCCAAGGACAGATTAAGGATTATCTGTATCA
>QCRS01000042.1 GCA_003211755.1 Prochlorococcus sp. AG-463-F15
CAAATGATACTTTTAGCTGTGACAGATAAACTAATGACTCGTTCTATTAATTACTTCAAAAAGTTTTTTTGCGGGATATCTTTATATAAAATCGATTTTAATGAGTTAAATAGCCAGTTTTATTATACCTGCTTAAAAGATGAAACAATATAGCTAATTATATTTTCAAGACTTGCTAGAAAATTAGTTAAAGAAAGTGATAGAAAGTTCCTATGGCTAGATACCTTCCATCAATTTCTAGGAACCCTTTGGTGGGTTTGTTAGTGCTGTGGGTGCTTGCATGTGCACTTGCCTTATTCGGATTAGGTGACCTCCCTTTACGAGATTTTGATGAAGCTACTGTCGCACGAGTTGCCTTTGAGTTAAGTACTAAGGAAGCGGGTAATCAATTGCTTCCAACTCTTTGGGGTGCGGAATACATTAATAAACCTCCTGGTCTGCATTTTCTAATTGCTGCATTAATAAGCCTAAGTAGAAATTTAATTGATCCATTAGAAAGTTTCCCGTCGGAGTTTGTGGTTCGTTTGGTACCAGCTTTGCTTTCCACATTGGTTGTACCTCTAGGAGGTCTGATTCAGTGGAAATTGAGACCCAAAGAACCGATTGCAAGCCTAGCCACAGCAGGCATTCTTTTGACATTGTTACCGGTAGCGAGACATGGAAGGCTGGCAATGCTCGATGGAGCTCAACTAAGCGCTATGGCTTTTTTGTGGTTAATGCTTTTATCTTTGGATAAGAGTCATCTCGATCGTATACGTGCACTTTTAGCTGGCCTGGTATGCAGCTTTTTGCTGTTATTGAAGGCTCCCTTTGTAATCCCTGCACTCTTGGCAGGTGCAATACCAACCTTCCTTAGTAAAAAATTCTCAAAATCATCAATATGGCCTTTGGCAAGTTTTTTTGGGGTCGGACTGTTGCCTGGAATTTCATGGCATATCTGGAATGGAATCAACCGAGGCTCCGATGCCCTTTGGCTATGGGGAGGAGATGGTGCAACCCGAGTACTTTTTTCAGTTGGAGAAGGTAGTGATCTTGGATCTTTGGTACCAGTTTTAGAAATTATTGAAGGAGGCTGGCCTTGGTTGATTTTTTGGCCTTTTGGGATGGTTTGTGCCTGGAAAGAACGTTACAAGCTATGGGGACAATGGACTCTGGTTACTCAAATAGTTTTGGCTATTGCAATTTTGCCTCTTAGAACACAACTTCCTTGGTATTCGCATCCGCTTTGGCTACCATTTGCATTGATTTGTGGTATACCATTTGCATGGATAATTAATCGTACAAGCTCAAAAAATGTACCTGCAAAATATCTTTTAGCCCGCACTCCTTATCTCTTAATAATTATTGGAAGTGGACTGATTCTTCTAGGAATGGCAGGCGTCCTGGAATTTCTTGGATCAATTCGCCTTTATAGCGAGATTGCTATTGCTGCTGGTTTCGGGTGGGTTGCCGGGGGGTGGTTATTAACTCGTTCATTAATCGGTCAAAGGTCTCTAGGTGCCATAACAGTTGTATTTGGGAATTTTCTTGCATTGTTTTTTCTAATGGGCTCTGGCTTCTGGTTGTGGGAGTTGAATGAAAGCTGGTCAGTTAAACCCGTAGCTGAGATGATTTCAACTGCCAAAGCATCTGGAGTTTTTATTGAAGGGAACCATGAACGTCCCAGTCTTAATTGGTATGCGGGACAACACGTTAGGCGTTTTGAAGCATTTTCAAATTCAGGGTGGGTTTTGACTGAAAATCAAGAGCTTTTCAAGGAGGCTCATCCTGAAAATGATTGTTTTCTTTCTCAAGAAGGTGAAGAATGGGATTTAATGTTCTGCAAGGCTAAATAGAAGTTTTTGTACTTAGGGCCTGTACTTTTTAGACCGCTTTTCAATGAAACCGATGCAAGAACGCTTATCGGTGGTTCTACCGACATATAACGAGCGAGAGAACATTCCTCTTTTGCTAAAAGTACTACTCTCAGTGGATCAACCATATGAGTTAGAAGTTCTAATAGTTGATGATGATTCAACTGATGGAACTGATGAATTAGTTAGGAGTTGGGCTAAAAGTGACTCTAGGATACGTTTAATTCGTCGAGTAGGTAGATCCGGACTAGCTAGTGCAATTAAAGAAGGATTATTAAATGCTACTGGTGATATTGCTGCAGTTTTTGATTCCGATGGTCAACACCGGCCTCAGGATGTATTTGATGCTGTTAGAAAATTAAAAGAAGATAATCTTGACTTAGTTGCTGGAAGTAGATTCCTTACTGAAGCAAAGATCAAAGGTTTAAGTTCTAGAAGAGAAGGTGGATCTTCTTTCGCAAATAGTTTGGCAGCAATTAGTTTGCCTAGAAAATATGGTCAACTTACTGATTACATGAGTGGTTGCCTTGTTATAGATATAAAGTCATGCCTACCTTATATTTATGCAGTTGATGTACATGGATTTAAGTTTTTTTATGAGTTGCTTTCGATTAGTAAAGGTAAATTAAATGTAGGTGAAGTAGCGCTGACTTTTGAGCCACGCTTACATGGAAAATCAAAATTGGATATATCAATTTTATGGGATTTTATGATCTCATTCCTACATACTTCATCTTTTCGATTATTACCAAGGAGAGCAATCAGCTTTGGCATTGTTGGAGGAACTGGTGTGGTGATTCAATTGCTCTCAACTCAGACTCTATTGAATATGTCTCAGCTCGATTTCAAAGAGGTACTTCCAATTTCTGTAATATTGGCAGCTACTTCCAATTATCTAATTAATAATTCACTTACTTTTAGAGATAAACGTTTAAATGGCATTTCTCTTTTAAAAGGTTTATTGCGCTTTTTGCTAGTAGCGTCATTGCCTGCAATGGCAAACATTGGTTTGGCTACAGCATTCTATAATATTGTTGCTAGAGATACTTTATGGGCACAGATGGCAGGAATTTTTGTTGTGTTTATATGGAATTATGTAGCTGCATCCCGATTTGTTTGGAATGCACATTGATTGATGCCAAAAATATTTTCTCGATTTCATTATCCAAACTGGTTTCCAGTATTAATTGGAATTCTATTCCGATTAATTAATATTAATGCCCCAATCTTAGGTGTTCATAGCTGGCGTCAAGCTGATACAGCAGCTATGGCTAGGCATTTTGCTTTAGAGGGTACTCCTATATGGTTGCCTCAAATTGATTGGGCTGGTGCAAATTCAGGCTATGTGGAATGTGAGTTTCCAATTTTCCCTTACCTTGTTGGCCAGCTGTATAAATTATTGGGACTACATGAATGGATTGGTAGAGGCCTTTCCATCTTTTTTTCTGCAATTACAATCCTTTTATTGATTCGAATTGGAGCTCTTTTACTCGATCCAGCTAGTGGATGGTGGGGCGGATTATTTTTTTCTTTGTTGCCACTCAATATTTATTATGGAAGAACTTTTCAAGCAGAGTCATTACTTCTTTTTTTGGCAGCTTTAAGTATTGAGCGTCTTTTGGCTTGGAAAATAAATTCGCACTTCTTATCTCTTTGGATAAGTTGGTCGGCCTTCTGTTTAGCCTGCTTAATAAAGCTGCTACCTTTTATATGGCTTGGCCTACCACTCCTTTTAATACAAAGTAATTTCATAGATCAATCATCTGCACGATCATTTAAGAAATTATCTAGCAGATTGATTACAACTCTAAAATCACCTGGTGTAATTCTATATGCCATAAGTGCAATTTTTATAGTCATAATTTGGTTTTGGTATGCCTATAACTTAGGTAAAGAGACAGGTTTTAGTTTTTTCATTTGGGGTAAAGATACTGATCGAGTGAGCATTCAAATGCTCTTCAACTTTGATGTATGGTCTAATCTTTTCCTAAGAGTAATTGTACGAAATCTTTCAATATTAGGATTGCCTATTGTCCTCTTAGGTCTTTGGCAATCCAAAAAGGATTTAGGTTTGCAAGTGTTTTATTCAGGCTTAGTAGGAGTATTTATCTGCACTATTTTTGCAATCAGATCAAGTTCAGTTCATGAGTATTATCAGTTACCATTACAACTTTTTTTGTGTCCAATTATGGGTAGAGGTTGGACCAAATTAACTGCTTATTTGGATATTAGAAGGATATCAAAATACTTAAAAATTTGCATAATTTCATTAATCACTATTATTAGTATCACAGTTCTTTCTATAGATTATTTTCTGGTTGAAATAAATCAATCCAATATATGGATGCCACTTGTAGAAACTATTCGTGAAGAGGTTGACCCTAGATCTAGAATAGTAACTGTTACAGGGTTAGACCCTACGCTGCTTAATTTGGCTAGGCGGCAAGGTTGGCTAACTTCAGCAGAGAATGTTAATCAAGATAATATTAGAAGCTGGGTAAATCAGGGCGCAAAATATATTACAGGCAGTTTAAATTGGCAAGAAAGTTATATACCTTTGAATAACAGTGATGCGCAATATCTACTGAGTCAGTTTCCATGTAAGAAGGAAGATCTCTCATTTTGTCCTGAGCCACCAAATTATACTTACCTGATAAAATTAAATGAATTAATTGGCTTAGATTAATTCATTTAATTTGCCAGCAAGTGTTTATTATTGAGCATATTTAGACAAAACAATGCCCCTGACCTTTGAAAAGATCAGGGGCTCTTGCCGGGCCCGCTATGCCTCGGAACCGGTTGATCAAGGAACAGATGCCGAATCAGTCGGCTTTCTCCGCGATCAGCAGACCCTTGCTCATACAACTGTCAATCATTGACACCTCCTCCTTTTTGGATAAAGACAACTCGTGATGCATTCGACCAATGTTAAATAATTAACTTGGTCACATCACTATTGCCACAACAAAAAAATTTTAACTGAAACTCAGTTGTTTTACGAGCTTCATCAAAGACATTTAAAAGAGCCCATAGGTACTTTGATTGGTAAGAATGAATAGAACCTTTGAAAATTCATTGTGTACGTAATCGAGCTGGCCCTTAAGTTGAGCCCGCTGCCTTTGTCAGTACAGCGAAAAAATCTAGGGGATGCTCAAGCCCTATATAACAATGTTCGACAGTGTATGGACCGAGGTCAGCAAAGGCTTTTGGAGCTTACTTGTGAAAAGGTAGAAGGCAAGAAATTGACTGTTCTGGCTCAGGAGATATTGGCAGTTCAAATGTATGAGAAGACAGCAGCGACAGGGGGAACTAAACGACCTGGTTTTTCTTTTGAGGCCTGAATCATGGAAGGCTCCCACCCGGTGGATCTAATCAAAGGTGAATCTTCACTTCTCTCTTTAGATAAGGTTTGCTTCTCTTGGGTCAATGGAACTAAGGCTTTAGATAAATGCAGTTTCTCTATACCTAGGCCAGGTCTGTGGATGCTGGTCGGTTCCAATGGGAGCGGTAAAAGTACTTTATTTCGATTGATTAGTGGAATGTTGCAGCCTGAAAGTGGACATATTTCTTGCAGCCTTAAGCCATCATTAATGTTTCAGAACCCAGACCATCAGTTATTAATGCCTAGTTGCTATAGCGATTTGCTCTTAAGTCTTCCACGAAAGCTCTCACTTCGAGAAAGACTAGAACGGATCAAGTCAGTCCTTGAGCAAGTTGATTTGGGTGATATTGGCTCGCGACCTATCCATACACTGAGTGGCGGGCAAAAGCAGCGCTTGGCTTTAGCTGGTGCCTTGGCTAGTGATGCGGACTTGCTTCTGCTTGATGAACCCACTGCTCTCTTGGACCCTGCTAGCCAAAAGGTTGTTTTGCAAATATTAAAAAAGGTTTGTAGCAGAACTTCCTATCCAATCACAGCATTGTGGATAACACATCGCCTAGAGGAACTTGAATTTTGCGATGGAGCAGCAATGATGGAATGTGGTCAAATTGGCCCATGGCTTTCAGGGAATTTGGTAATGCAACGCTTAAAGCTACTTGCAGGTCGGAGGGGGTGAGAGCTAGGTTCAATCCGTTCAATCCTCGGTAGCTCAGCGGTAGAGCGGTCGACTGTTAATCGATTGGTCGCAGGTTCGAATCCCGCCCGGGGAGCTTTTTTTAAGCTTCATAAGACCCTAAGAGAAATCAAGGGGTCTTTTTTGATACCAGGACAGAGGTTTAGGCGAAAAAGAATCGTTCACCAGATTTAAAGGTATTTCAGAAACCCTAAATGGTTTTAGGCGGATCACTTTTTTCACTTATTGCCTACTGCTATTGGGCGCTACAACTGGTCAATAGATATCAAGCCTGATTTCGCCAGGAAAGTTTTATAACCATAGTCTTAGGCTATGTTTCGGTCATAGTGAAGACAATCCACAACAGAGCATGGACTGATTTGGAAGACTTTCTAAAGAGAGAGCATTGCTGTTGTTGTTGTTGATAAGGCAAAAACCTTGACAGTGCAAGACTTGCAGTCGAATTCCTAGTTATCTTGTGCCTTAATGACGTTGTGCAAGACAACATAAATCTTGAGAGAATCAGTTAAAAGATCACGTAACAGCATTTAGCTGGTTACTACTTTCGCTCTGACTCAGATCTTATGAAGCCTTGCATATTACTGATCGAAGATGACCAAGATATGCGTGATCTTGTGACTGGTCATTTGGAACACAGTGGCTTTGATGTGCAGAGTGCAGAGGATGGAATTAAAGGTCAAGCTCTAGCTCTTCAATATTCCCCTGATTTGATTGTTCTAGATTTGATGCTTCCTAAAGTTGACGGACTGACCCTTTGCCAACGCTTGCGAAGAGATGAAAGAACTTCTGGAATTCCAATTCTGATGCTTACTGCATTGGGTGGAACTAAAGATAAGGTAAGTGGATTTAATTCAGGTGCTGATGATTATTTGACAAAGCCATTTGATCTGGAAGAATTGCAAGTCAGGATAAAGGCACTTTTACGAAGAACTGATAGAGCTCCTATCAGTAGTAGTAGTCATCAAGAAATCTTGAACTATGGCCCCTTAACTCTTGTACCAGAACGATTTGAAGCCATTTGGTTTGAACGTCCCGTGCGACTTACCCATCTGGAATTTGAATTACTTCATTGCTTGCTGCAGAGGCATGGACAGACAGTACCGCCTTCTTTGATACTCAAAGAAGTTTGGGGATATGAACCGGATGATGACATTGAAACAATTCGGGTTCATGTTAGACATTTGCGGACAAAATTAGAGCCTGATCCACGCAAACCGCGCTTTATAAAAACGGTTTATGGTGCAGGGTATTGCTTAGAATTACCAACTGGTGGTCAGATAGAAGATCTTCAGGACGTATTAGCAAAAGCTCGTAAAGAGCGTCAGGAGGGAGTTACTGAGGAAGAACAAGAACCAGCTAGTGCTTGATATTAATCTTTTGCAATTTTAAGCAAGGTCACTTCCCAGGCAAGTCTGGGTTGGACATAAGAAGTTAGATGAAATCGAAGAGTTTCTAAATCTTTTATTATTTTTGAGTTCAGACTTTTCCTCCAAATATGTTGTTGCAGCCAGTTAATTAGCCATATTTGCTGTTCTATATCAAGATCGTTTGTAATATCTTTTGCTAGTGTTAAAGCATCTAGAGGTGATTTAGGCAGATTTTTTAAGTTAATCAAAATCTTTTCAGGCAACTCTTTCCAAGTTCTTAAATTTTCTATTAATGCGCCTGGTGATCCATGGGAAAGCTTTAGTAGTTCTGGATGGTTAATGTCCAGTGAAAAGTTATTATTTTGATCTAATTCAATTTGAGATAGAACTTTTTTAAGAGTGTCTATTCGTAGACTTGAAAAAGGTATTGTTTGACAGCGTGAACGAATTGTTGGCAATAATCTTTCTGGTCTTTTAGATATTAAGATTAATAAGCCATTACGAGGCTCTTCAAGGGTCTTCAATAGAGCATTAGAAGCAGCTTCATTTATCTCGTCAACGTCTTCAATTACTACCATTGCCAATTGGGATTCTATTGGTTCTTTCGTGAAAAGTGTTTGGATTTCCCTTATTTGCTCTAGTCGTATTTTGGGTGGACTACGCTTGATAATATCTTCAGACTTTGCAAGAGCCTTAGAGATTATTTTGCCTTGATGTAGATAAGTTGGCTCTACCCAAATCAGGTCAGGATGATTTAATTTCTCTAAACGATTGCGTACGCGAAGGTGAGAGGATCCTCCTGTAATTAGACCCTCTAAGAAACGACGTGCGGCTAGGCTCCGCCCTACGCCTTCAGGCCCTGCAAAGAGATATGCGGGAGCTATACGGTTTTTTGCAAGTGCTGCTTCTAGCAATGCAACAGCAATATCTTGTCCAATTAGATCCTTAAACAGATTTT
>QCRS01000043.1 GCA_003211755.1 Prochlorococcus sp. AG-463-F15
GGGAGGTTGTAAACATCACCAGCAAGAACCCACATTCGTCCTAAACGTTGAGCCTTAAGAGTGATATTCCCCTGCCGATCAGTGACTTCCCTGGGTTGAATAGCTGTTTCATAACGAACTTGTCCTGCTAAATCACAGATGACATCCTTAGTAGCTTTCTCAACGCTTTTTTTAACTGAACCAGCAGAAATCTGAGCAACTGTTACATCTGCTCCGATCTCTTGAGAATCTTCCACAAAAAGCAATGAACCATTTGTTATCTCAATCTTTTGGCCCCTGCCTTTACCGGAAGGTTTTATTGTCAGAGTAAAGTTCACCTCGGCCTGCTGTGCTTCAACTCCATGTGGTGTCCGATATCCACGAACTCGAGCCTTTGGCCCAAACTCCACTTTCCCCTCAACAGTAGAACGCACAACTCCAGTCTCAGCAGTCGACACACCGCCTGTATGGAAGGTCCTCATTGTTAATTGAGTCCCTGGCTCACCAATAGACTGAGCGGCAATAATTCCTACCGCTTCGCCCAAATCAACTAATTCGTTATGCGCTAAAGCCCATCCATAACACTTTCTACATACTGAACGGGTTGCCTCACAAGTCAGTGGGGAACGGACCATTACTCCTGTTGTATTAGCTTTCTCAAAACGAGCAGAAAGAGGCGGATCAATTGGAATATCACGTTCTGCTAAAACTTCTCCATCAGCCCCAAGGACCTGTTCTGAAGTAAGCCGGCCAACAAGCCGATTACCAAACTTTCCATCTTCAGCCTTTACCAAAATTGCTCTGGTCGTTCCACAATCCTCTTCTCGAACAATCACATCCTGTGCAACATCAACCAGGCGACGAGTTAAATACCCTGAATCAGCTGTTCTCAGCGCTGTATCAACTAAACCTTTTCGAGCACCATACGATGAGATCACATACTCAGTGACTGTGAGACCTTCCCTGAAGTTAGTTCTGATAGGGAGGTCAATAATTTCTCCCTGTGGATTAGCCATAAGGCCTCTCATGCCAACAAGCTGACGAACCTGAGACATATTTCCCCTGGCTCCAGAGTTGGCCATCATCCAAACAGAGTTCAGAGGATCGTTCTGGTTAAAGTTCTTTTTAACTGCATCTACCAATCGCTCATTTGTTTCAGTCCATGTATCAATCACTTTGGTATGTCTCTCCACCTCCGTTATTTCGCCAAGCCGATAGCACTCTTCAGTAGCAGTAATTTGCTCCTCTGCTTGCCCCAATAAATCTTGTTTTGCCTCAGGGACCTTTAGATCTTCAACAGAAATTGAAACCGCTGCTTGAGTTGCATATCTAAAGCCTAAATCTTTAAGGTTGTCAGCCATTGCGGCTGTAGCTGCAGTGCCATGGTGCTTATAGGCCCAAGCAACTAGTTGTTTCAAGCCTTTTTTATCTACTACACGATTACGAAAAGGAGGTGGGGTCTTTGCCAAAACTGGAGAGGCATTTACCTGGGCTGACTTCTTAGACCCCCTGGAACTTTTCTTAGTACCCCTAGTGGATTTAGTGGCAGATTTTTTGCGTGATTTTGGAGAGGTAGAAGTCATTAATAGTCTCGAATTAAATGGAATAAAAAGTGGAGATAGAAGTTTTAAAACCTCAAGCTGCAGCTACTGCATCAATAATCGTGTGATTCATAACAACACGACCAACAGTCGTGAGGATGTAACGACTTATAAGAGCCCCTTCTTCGTCAAACCGGTCTCGACGGTAAGTCCACTGCTCGTAGCGAGTTCCATCTTCCAGAGTATTTGAGTTAATGGGCTGTTCAATCTCATCATCATCCTCTACTTCTCCATTGAATCGAACCCAAATCCAATCATGCAATTTGATTCTCTTATCTTCAAATGCATGAATGACATCTTCAAGACCTGAGAAAGTCCTATATCGATCTCCAAACTCAGGTTTAGAAGCTTCTGGTTGTAAAGCAGTTAGATAGTAGGAGCCTAAGACCATATCTTGAGAAGGCGTGATGATTGGGTCTCCAGTAGCAGGAGACAGGATGTTGTTGCTAGCAAGCATCAACATCCGGGCCTCTGTCTGAGCTTCAATAGCCAGTGGAACATGGACAGCCATCTGATCTCCATCAAAATCAGCATTAAAGGCTGGACAAACCAATGGATGAAGTTGAATGGCACGCCCAGCGACGAGCTTTGGCTCAAAAGCTTGAATGCCTAGACGATGCAATGTTGGAGCACGATTAAGGAGAATTGGATGCCCCTCTATAACCTCTTGCAAGACCTGCATCACCTCATCATCAGCACGCTGTATCAACTTCTTTGCAGCTTTGATGTTATTAACGATATTTTGACGAATTAATCTGTGAATAACAAAAGGCTGGAACAGTTCAATTGCCATTTCTTTTGGCAATCCACATTGATGCATTTTCAATTTTGGGCCAACAACAATTACTGAGCGTCCTGAATAATCAACTCGTTTACCAAGCAAGTTTTGACGAAAACGACCTTGCTTACCTTCAATAATGTCACTAAGCGATTTAAGTGGTCTGCTATTAGCTCCCACTACAGTTCGCCCTCTACGACCATTATCTATAAGCGCATCAACAGCCTCCTGAAGCATTCTCTTTTCATTGCGAACAATGATTTCAGGAGCCAGGATTTCTTGAAGACGAGCCAAACGATTATTTCGATTAATAACCCTTCTATAAAGGTCATTCAGATCAGAAGTAGCAAAGCGACCTCCATCTAATTGGACCATTGGACGTAAATCTGGAGGAATAACAGGTATTGCGTCTAAAACCATCCATTCAGGACTTGCATTAGTAGCAATAAAATTATCTATAACTCGGAGACGTTTAATCAGCTTGGCTCTTTTCTGACCTTTGCTATTAGCAATATCTTCTCGAAGTTGTTCGGCAGCCTGTGCTAATTCCAGATCTTCTAGAAGTTGCTTTAATGCCTCGGCCCCAATTCCAACAACAGGTTCATTTTCAATTGTTGAATCTTCAGCATAAATCTCATCCTCTATTTCAAGCCATTCATCCTCAGTCAGTAATTGTTTATATTTAAGATCTTTATGATCGCCTGGATCTAAAACTACATAGCAATTGAAATAAACAATCTGTTCAACATCTCTTAGTGGCATGTCTAACAATATTGCCACATAACTAGGTATACCCTTTAAATACCAAACATGTGAAACTGGTGCCGCTAATTTTATGAAACCCATTCTATGTCTACGAACTCTGCTTTCAGTTACTTCAACACCACATCTTTCGCAAACGATTCCACGGTGACGGACCCTTTTATATTTGCCGCAATGACACTCCCAATCTTTTGATGGACCGAAAATCTTCTCACAAAAAAGCCCATCCATTTCAGGCTTAAGGGTTCGATAATTAATTGTCTCTGGCTTTGTAACTTCACCAACGACCTGCCCATTGGGGAGAGTTCGCTGCCCCCACTCCATCACTCTGTCTGGAGATGCAAGTGTAATTTTGACATAATCAAAATGATTCTCAGTACGTAGATTGCTGTTAGTCATGAACAATTAGCAAGAGATTAAGGGGCGAGATAAAGAAAACGGACTCAAGGGGAAGCGACTAATCTTCGTCGTAATCCGAAACTCCTAGAGATTCATAAGTAGGCCTGCTTGGAGTGCTTCGGCGTGGATTTACATCTTGCATCAAGTCAACCTCCTTCCCTTCATCGGTATAAACAGCGATGTCAAGTCCTAAAGATTGAAGCTCACGCATTAACACCTTGAAGGACTCTGGTGTGCCAGGTCTTGGAATTGGTTTACCTTTAACAATTGCATTTAAAGCCTCATTGCGGCCTTGCATATCGTCTGACTTAACTGTTAAAAGCTCTTGCAAAGTATAAGCAGCGCCATACGCCTCTAGGGCCCAAACCTCCATCTCGCCCAAACGCTGACCACCTTGCTGAGCCTTGCCTCCAAGAGGCTGCTGGGTAACTAAAGAATATGGGCCAGTAGAACGGGCATGAATCTTGTCGTCAACAAGATGAACTAATTTAAGAATCTGTGCATATCCAACAGTGACTGGCTGATCAAAAGGTTCGCCAGTCCGGCCATCAATCAATTGAAGTTTGCCAGGACTATCTGGGTTATATACCCATTCTTTTCCTGGCTGTTGTGCAGCTTTCTGTAAATAAGCTTGCACAGTTTGCTGTGATTTCTCGGCGCCATACATCTCATCAAAAGGCACAACCTTTACTCGACAATCCAGATTGGCCGCTGCCCATCCCATCAAACATTCAAATACCTGTCCAACATTCATTCGACTTGGAACACCAAGTGGATTTAAGACAATGTCAACAGGAGTTCCATCAGGCAAATAAGGCATATCTTCTCTAGGCAGTATTCGACTAATAATCCCTTTATTCCCATGCCTTCCAGCCATCTTGTCCCCTACTTGAATTTTGCGCCGCTGAGCTACATAAACCCTGACGACCATGTTTGCGCCTGGGGGCAATTCATCCCCTTGCTCACGGGTATAAATTCGAACATCAACAACACGACCTCGTTCAGTACTAGGTACCCTCAGTGAGTTATCACGAACATCGCGAGCTTTCTCCCCAAAGATTGCCCTAAGTAGCTTCTCTTCAGGAGGCTGGTCAGACTCTCCCTTAGGGGTAACTTTTCCAACCAAAATATCTCCACTCTCAACAAAAGCACCAGGGCGAATAATACCCATCTCATCAAGATTACCTAAATTCTCTTCGGCAACATTTGGTATCTCTCTTGTAATTTCTTCTGGCCCTAATTTAGTTTGTCGCGCTTCAATCTCATACTTCTCGATATGTACAGATGTATAAAGATCATCTTTAACTAAACGTTCACTCACAAGTATTGCATCTTCATAATTATATCCTTCCCAAGGCATATAAGCGACTAAAACATTCTGTCCTAAGGCAATTTCGCCTCCTTCACAAGCTGATCCATCAGCTAGTACCTGTCCAATAATTACTGGGTCACCCTGCCTCACAATAGGCCTTTGATTAAGGCAAGTATCTTGATTAGATCGCTGATATTTCTGAAGATAATGTGTGTGATCATCTCCATCTTCATCACGTACGACAATTGCTGTAGCGTCTACAAATGTGACCGTTCCATTTACACGCGAAATTGGAACCATCCCTGAATCTCGTGCTACTTGAGTTTCAAGACCAGTTCCAACAAGTGGTCGCTCAGGCCGCAATAGAGGTACAGCCTGTCTTTGCATATTTGACCCCATAAGAGCTCTATTCGCATCATCATGCTCAAGAAAAGGTATTAAAGATGTTGCTACAGAAATAACTTGAACAGGTGATAGTTGAACGTAATCAACTTGTTCCGGGGGAACTTTCTCAAAATCCTGTCTATATCTAACCGGAATCAATTCAGCAAGAATCTTGCCCTCACCATCGGTAGCAACATCACCAGGAGCTACTCGACATTCATCTTCTAAATCAGCAGATAAGTAGATAGGGTCTCCCTTCTTTTGGACACAACCTTCCTCTACCTTCCAAAAAGGTGTTTCTATAAATCCATATTGATTAACTCTTGCATGAGTGGCGAGCGAATTAATCAATCCAGCATTAGGTCCTTCAGGAGTCTCGATAGGGCACAACCGACCATAATGAGATGGATGAATATCACGAACAGCAAAGCCTGCTCTCTCTCTAGTAAGCCCGCCTGGGCCCAAAGCAGAAATACGGCGTTTATGAGTCAATTCAGCCAAAGGATTGGTCTGGTCCATGAATTGACTAAGTTGACTTGAACCAAAGAACTCTTTAATAGCGGCAACGAGAGGCTTTGGATTAACTAATTGTGCTGGGGTTAGCGAATCAGTTTCCCCAACCGTCATTCTTTCTTTAATTATTCTCTCTAAACGATTTAAGCCAACTCGTACTTGATTCTGAAGAAGCTCTCCTACTGAACGAACTCTTCGGTTACCTAAATGATCAATATCATCAAGACTGGCTCCACCAACATCTAGTTCTAGATTAATCAAATAGTCAAGAGTTGATAGAACATCTTCATGCGTTAATGTTCTTACTGTATCTGGAATAGTTAAGCGCAATTTTTTGTTTATCTTGTAACGACCTACTCTCCCAAGGTCATAGCGTTTGGCATCAAAGAATCTTGTTTGCAAGAGTTGCTGACCACCGCTTACTGATGGAGGTTCTCCAGGTCTTAATTTCTTATATAGTTCTAATAAAGCTTGATCTTCTGAACTAATCCCTTCTTCATTAGCAGCATCAATAGACTTCTTGTAATATTCAGGATGACGTAATTTATCTACAACATCATTGTCTGATAATCCCATTGCTCTCATCAAAACATGTGCATTTATCTTTCTTGTTTTGTCTACACGAACATGCAATAAGTCATTCTTATCAGTTTCAAATTTCAACCATGCTCCTCGATTAGGGATAACACTTGCGTTGTAGGTACGGCGACCATTCTTATCTTGTTCATCTTTAAAATAAACACCAGGACTTCGAACAATTTGATTAACAATTACTCTCTCTGCACCATTAATAATAAAAGTGCCACGCTCAGTCATTAATGGTAATTCACCTATAAAAACTTCTTGTTCTTTGATCTCTCCCGTTTCCTTATTCAGAAGCCTACAAGTCACATACATCTGAGATGCGAAGGTTGCATCTCTTCGCTTTGCCTCTTCAACATCATGACGAGGTCTCTTAAGCCGGTACTCACTACCAACAAAATGAAGTTCAAGCTTACCGGTGTAATCAGTTATAGGAGAAAAACTCTCAAGCTCCTCTATTAAACCTTTCTCTAAAAACCATTTAAAGCTTGCTCTCTGCACCTCAACCAGATCTGGCAGGTAAGTAGCCGTCTTAGCGACCTTAAGCGCGCTTCTGCTCATGCGAAAACCTGCAGTTGAAGAAGATTAGTAATGTTGAGCCTGGGCTTGCGACTTTGGACTAGAAGCGAAATTCAATAAAGCTTTTTACAGCAGCATTAGATCCCTCAGAGGGGCCTTTTACCACTCTAAAAAGTTCAATGATCTCTGATCAGAACTACTGACGTCGACAAGGCACGTGAAGGGATGGACTCTTCATGTGGTTGTGGTGAAGGAATCCCTCCTCCGCAACCAGGCAATCCTCAATAGTACACTTCTAAGGCCAATTTTTCTAGAATTGCTTGAGATTCATGGCAAGCCAAACAATCTTCTCGCATTATCTGTCGAGCTATTGGCAATCGAAGACAAAGTTTGACCTCTAAGCTCAGCCACCCGAGCAGCAATTGATTCAACAAAAGCAGGCTCATTGCGCTTTCCTCTCCGAGGAACTGGTGCCAAAAAAGGACAGTCTGTTTCGACCAAAAACCTATCTTGAGGGACCTGACTAGCACAAATATGAGTAGCTTCAGCCTTAGGGAAAGTAACTGTTCCACTAAAGCTGATATAAAAACCAAGCTCAAGGAAACTCTCCATTTCTTCCTTAGTCCCCCCCCAGCAATGCATCACGCCTCTTGGGCATAGTCCAAGCTTATTAAGCTTGCGAAGCTCCTCAAGCATCTGATTAGCAGCATCTCTGCAGTGAATAATTACGGGCAAGTCCAATTCAACTGCAAGGGAAAGCTGCGGTTTAAGAACAGCCAATTGCTCTTCCAGATTTGAGTCTCTAAAAAGATCAAGCCCCAGTTCCCCTATAGCTAGTACTCGAGGATCGGCTAAAGCTGAGCTTCGCAATATAGAAAGAGTATCTTCATGCCAATGTTGAGTGTCTAAAGGATGAACTCCAACTGAGTAACGCAACTCTGGGAAGCGATCAGCCAATAAACGAATTGCTGGGATTTCGGAAGGCTCAACACAAGCATGCATCAAACTCTTGACACCTGCTTTGCGCCAACGAGCAGCAACCTCATC
>QCRS01000044.1 GCA_003211755.1 Prochlorococcus sp. AG-463-F15
AGGATCTTCTGGAAGGTTTAGCTTTTCTCCTGCTTTTAATTGATTGGGATTGGTTATGCCATTTAGGTTCTTAAGTGTATTGATTGAAACCTTATATCTATTTGCTATCTCTGAAAGGGTTTCTCCTGGCTGAACAGTTATTGATTCTGCCAACGAGGGGAGAGAATTTAGAGAGGTAAAAGCAAGTACGGTAAAAAAAACGAGAAGCATCCTACTCTTGAGGTTTGACGAACCATAAGACTCTTCCGAGGAAGCGCCAGTGATTGAGATGCAGTTTTTACGCTGTGTTCAATATATTGATTTTTTGCTTCTTATCCTAAAAGCTTTTTTAAGATGGAGAGATTGAGTTCGTAGGGCGGGTAGCGGAATTTTAGATCTAGCCAAAAGGGTCTTTGTAAGATTGACTTTTCGTGGGAGAACGTCTCGAAGCCAGCTTTCCCGTGATATCGACCCATGCCACTAGGGCCTATTCCCCCAAAAGGTAATTCTGGAATTCCTGCTTGCATTACCACGTCATTAAAACAAACGCCTCCGGAACTTGTTTCATTTAGAAGCTTTGTTCGTTCTTGAGGAGTGCCTCCAAACATATATAGGGCAAGTGGTCGTGGCTGACAACAGATATCTTTAATGGCTATTTCCAAGTTAGCAATACTGAGAATAGGCATTATTGGGCCGAACAACTCTTCTTCCATTAGAGGGTCATTACGGTCTTCTATTTCTATAAGAGTTGGGGAAATACGTTTTGCCTGTTCATCTAATTCTCCACCAAAAAGTATTTGTCCTTTTTGCCTCGCACCATTAAGTAAGGACTTCAATCTTTGGAATTGGCGATCATTAATGATTCTGGCTAGATGCTTTGAATAAAGAGGAGTTGGCCCATAAAAATTTCCAACAGCTTTTTTCATTTCATCTATAAGAAGTCCTTTTAGTTGTTGTTCTACTAGCAAGTGATCTGGAGCAATGCAGGTTTGGCCTGCATTAAGCCCTTTGCCCCAAATCAAACGTTTTGCGGTAACTTTTAAATCGGCTCCCTTAATTACAATTGCTGGACTTTTCCCTCCTAGTTCAAGAGTTACAGGTGTTAGATGTTGTGCAGCAGCAGCCATAACTTTCTTCCCAATATTGCCTCCTCCTGTAAAAAAGATGTGATCAAAAGGTTGTTCTAAAAGTTTTGCGGCGACAGTTCCATCCCCTTGGATAACGCTCACTATTTCTGGGGGAAAGTACTTACTAATAAGATCATCTATTAAATGAGAGGTGGTGGGCGCTTGCTCTGATGGTTTCAAAATTGCTGTATTGCCTGCAGCTAATGCACTTATTAGTGGTTGCAGTGTGAGGGAAAAGGGATAATTCCAGGGACCAATTATTAAGACACAACCTAGTGGTTCTAATTTTACGATCGCTTCACCAGGTTGAAGAGAAAGAGGAACTTTCACACGCTTTGGGCTCATCCATTTACTGAGATTTTTTTGGACAAGTTTTAATTCTTGCTGTAACGCGACTATTTCAAAAAAAGCCTCAGTAGGAGGCTTCTCAAGATCTTTTGCCAATGCTTCAATTACTTCGTTCTCATGCCCTGCAAGAAGCTTCCCAAAGCGTTCCAGTTGCAGGCGCCTCCAGCTTTCAGGTCTTGTTTGACCAGTAATTACAGGTTCTCGGAGCTCATTCAGCATAAGTTTTTCTTAAGCAAGGGGATGACGACATTGCAATGCTTGTCTAGCAGTAGTGGAGGGATTAAGACGATTAGGAGTTGATGGCTGCAAAAAACTCTTGGTGGGAAGGTGCTGTGATCTATCAGTTGATCCCTCGCAGCTATTCAGATGGCAATGGTGATGGGATAGGAGATTTGCAAGGTTTGTCAAGCAGGCTGAGCTATTTGCGTTGGTTGGGTATAGAAGCAATTTGGTTGACTCCTTTGTATCCATCTCCATTACAAGATGGTGGATATGACATTACTGATTTCAAGAGTATTCACCCTGACCTAGGAGATTTAGCTGCTTTTCATCGATTCTTAACAGCTGCCCATGATCAGGGTATGAGAGTGATTCTTGATCTAGTTCTTAATCACACCAGCCATCTTCACCCATGGTTTCAAAGGGCTCGTTGGGCACCAAAGGGAAGTACAGAAAGAGATGTTTATGTTTGGAGTGATGATCCAAATCGCTACGCCAAAGCCCCTGTTTTGTTTCGAAAGTTTGAGGCTTCTAATTGGCAGTGGGATGAGGTGGCAGAGCAGTATTACTTGCATCGATTCCTCAGACATCAGCCTGACCTCAATTATGAAAATCCCTGGGTTCAGGAACAAATGCTTGAAGTTGTTGATTTTTGGCTTGAAAGAGGTGTGGATGGTTTTCGTCTAGATGCAGTTCCATTCCTTTTTGAGTCTGAGGGGACACGTTGCGAAGGTTTGCCTGAAACACATTCTTTCTTGAAAAAGGTACGTAAAAGAGTTGAAACAAATGGCAGGGATGTATTGCTTTTAGCTGAAGCCATACAGCCTGTTGATGAGGCGGCACCGTATTTGGCAGATGATGAATTGCATGGTGCATTTAACTTTGCGCTGACAGCACACCTTTTTGCTGCAATTGCAAGTGGAAATTGCAAGAAACTGCGCCTATGTCTTCAAGATGCGCAAAGAGTTGTCCCTGGTTGCCGCTGGGCATTGCCTCTCCGTAATCATGATGAGCTTTGGCTTGGAGATGGACATTTGGTCTCAGAGGATGTGATTCAATCGATTCGCTCTGGTTTACATGAGGGACATGGACACTGGCTGAACTGGGGGATAAATCGTCGATTAGCTCCTTTGCTTAATGGAGACCCTCGAGCGAATCGATTGCTGCATGCTTTGCTTTACAGCCTTCCTGGAATGCCTTGTCTTTACTACGGCGATGAGCTTGGCATGGGGGATTGGCCTGGTTTGAGAGATAGAGATCCAAATCGAACACCGATGGCTTGGACACCTGCAAGGAATGGAGGTTTTTCGTCTGCGCCGGATCCTTTGTTAGTACTCCCAGCAATTACTGCTCCTGGTTATGACTATCGGGTTGTAAACGTAGAGGTACAGAAACAGCTCCCAGGGTCACTTCTCAACTGGCATCGTCGAATGCTTACATGTCGCCGGCTTTTGCCAGCCTTAAGACGCGGAGACTTTCAAATAATTGAGTCGGCTCATCCAAGCGTACTTATTTATTCCCGTAGTACTAGCCGTATGACAGTGTTAATAGCAGCAAATCTTTCTGGCGCTGGCGCATCATTGCGGATTGATCTAAGCAAATGGAAGGGGGCTCGAACTCGGGAAGTCCTTTGGGGTTGTGAATATCCTGTCGCTGATGATAATTGGTTTATTTATTTGCCTTCCTATGGGTTTAGTTGGTGGCTTATTGGTGAGGTGGAAGAAGAAGATGTTTCTTAACTGAGTAGTTCAATTGATTGAGTCTTGGTCATTGTTCGAGACCTATTTCAGTTTTTGCAATTCCTTGCATACTGAGATAATTTTGAACAATGGGCATGAGCCGCTCTGCTTCAGCTAAATCGACCATGGCAAGCCTGCAGCGACGAGCCAGTACATCCGTAGGAGAAAGGGCATGTTCATTCTTAATTGCATGTTGAATTTCTGCTTGGCACAAAGGAATAGTCTGGCTAAGGGGGATATGCGTATCAATAGGACTTTTTGTAATTATTGAGAGAGCCTCAAGCCCATAGTTTGATTGAAGGTGTGCTATTTGTTTGGTTTGTAGTGCAGATTGCGGAAGATATTTCTTTAGCTCTTTTTGTTGCTTAAGCATTAACGTTGATGTTCTTTTTGGATCCTCATGAGAGCCAATAATTGGAAGTTGTCGAGGACTTGGTAATTGCTTATCTAAAACCATTTCTACGGCTTTAAGAGCATCAAGTGCTATTTGTCTGCATGTGGTCCATTTCCCTCCCATTGCACTAATTAACCCGCAAGGAAGAGTTTCGATTTCATGCTCTCGGACTACACGACTACTAGAAACTTCTTTCTCGGAAGGCTTTAGAAGGGGACGACCTCCTGCCCAGGAACTGCTTATTGATGGGGATTCAAGACTTGGGAACCATCGTTTTATATAACTCAGTAAATATTCTTTTTCAATTGTTGATGGTTTTTTTGCAGTGTTAATACTACATGGAGTATCAGTAGTCCCAACTTGAGTGCGGCCAAAGAAGGGCAGTATGAATAACACCCTCCCATCGTCGGTAGATGGCACTATCAATCCAATTCCATCAGGACAAAGGTTCTCTTTTAAAACTAAATGAACGCCTCTGCTAATTAAGATTCGTGGTGAGGCATTGGGATCAGCTAATTTGCGGATGTTGTCAACATGAACCCCAGTTGCGTTGACAATTGCTTTCGCTTCCCATCTCTCTTCTTGCCCAAGTAAGTCTTGACTAATAGCACTGCAGATGCGGCCATCATTACGATGCTCAAGGCCTAAAACCCGACAGCGTGTCCTTAAAATTGCTCCTGCTTTTTCAGCAGTAAGCGCTAGCAAAAGATTTAGCCTGGAGTCATCAAATTGACCGTCACTGTATGCCACTCCGCCGTTTAAGCCATCTTTTAATAATGGCAAGGCTTTGTTGAGCTGTTGCTTTGAAAGTAATCGACTGTTTCCGATATTTTTTTTACCAGAGAGTGCGTCATATGTCCCCAGCCCTATTCGGTAATAGCCTTTTGATAAGCAGTTTTCTGTAGGGAGTGCTAATTCAAGCCGATGGGCTAAAAAAGGTGCCCTATCAAGCCAGTGCGCTCGTTCTAGTAGTGCTTCTCTTACCAACCTGAGCTGGGCTATATCTAATGTCTTAAAGGCAAGTTCTAGATAACGCACTCCTCCATGAAGAAGCTTTGTGCTTCTAGAGCTAGTCCCACTTCCAATGTCTCCAGCATCTAGTAGAGCAACCTTTAGCCCACGCCTTGAAGCTTCATAGGCCACACAAGCGCCGGTAGCCCCTGCTCCTATTACCAGTAAGTCGACATTATTTTTATTCATGCCATTTGAGGCTTCTTTTGACAGCTTCATCCCATTTGGCTATCCATTTTTCTCGCGTAGGAATATCTATTTTTGGAGTGAAGGTTTCTGCTCCTTCTTGTCTGCTGGCTACTAATTCCTTGAAGTTGTCAATGACTCCTGCCTGTCTTCCCGCTAGCAGAGCAACACCCTTGGCTGTACTTTCTAGATTTATGGGTCGCCTTACCCTTAGGCCAGTGCTATTTGCTTGTGCCTGCAGTAGTGAATTGGATGCAGCTGCGCCCCCATCAACTGCTAACTCGCCTAACCCATGTCCTATGGACTCCTCTGCAAGTTGAACCAAGTTTGCTACAGAAAGTGCAATACCCTCGAGAGCGGCTTTTGCAATATGACCTTTCCTCGTATCTCTGGTGATTCCAACTATTAAGCCTCGAGCAGAAGGGTCCCAATGAGGTGTTCCCCATCCAGTGAAGGCTGGAACAAGCATTACTCCAGCGGCATTTTCCTCTTCCTCTGCAAGAGTATTTACCTGCTCAGCTGTTTCAATAATTTGTAGTCCGTCTCTTAGCCATTGAATTACAGTTCCAGCATTAAAAAGGCTCCCTTCTAAACAATAAGTAGGTTCCCCGGTGGAATCGGTCCAGCCAAGCGTACTTAGTAGTCCATCACTCGATCGGTGGATCCTTTGTCCTGTGTTCACTACTAGAAAAGCCCCAGTTCCATAAGTGCATTTCGCTTCACCCTTTTCTAAACATAGTTGCCCAAGAGTTGCTGCCTGTTGGTCCCCCAGTAAGCTTTGTATTGGTACTCCTGCGAAGGGCAGTCCTGATTGGATTTGGCCAAAATCGCCACAACAAGGTACTAGTTCTGGAAGAGCTTCCATAGGCAAACCAATAATGTCGCAGAATGAGTCAACCCATTCACGACGCTCTAGATCCATTAGTAGTGTCCTGCTTGCATTACTCATGTCTGAGTAATGATGCTTCCCTGAAGTCAGTTGCCAAAGTAGCCAACTTTCGATTGTCCCAAAGCAGAGGTCATGATTTGCGCGTGCTTGGTTCGTTTCAGGTTCATGCCGTAATAGCCATTGAACCTTGCTGGCGCTGAAGTATGGATCGAGGAGCAGTCCTGTTCGATATCTCCACTCTTGTTCAAGTCCATCACTTTTCCATTTAGCGCAGATGTCCGCAGTTCTGCCGTCCTGCCAAACTAATGCAGGCCCGCAAGGCTTACTGTTACTTCTTCGCCAAAGCACTGTTGTTTCACGCTGGTTTGTGATGCCACAAGTAACAACAGCCTTCCGCTGTTCAGGAGTTAGCTTCTTCTCGAGGCCTCCCATTGCTTGCGTTTGACTATCCCAAATATCCATTGGATCCTGTTGTACCCAGCCGTCTGCGGGGTATTCAATTCTCAGCGGAGCACTGCAACTTGCAATTAGTTGGCCTGCAGGATTGAAAACTGCTGCTCTAGAACTGCTAGTACCCTGATCAAGAGCTAAAAGGAGAGGCTGATGAGCCATGGCTGTTGTCTTTACCTATTGCTAGCGATGGGTTCGTCTAATGCAAAGGGGAATGCAGCATAAGAATTTGTTTAGCACTCCCCCAGGTTGGGTCGCAAATGCGATTGTTTATCAGATATTCCCTGATCGTTTCCGACGCAGTGGTCGCGTAGGCATTGATCAGAACTGGTCTCTTCGCCCTTGGGGAGAGGAACCTTCTAGGCAAGGCTTTCATGGAGGAGATTTATATGGAGTGATCGAGGCGCTTGATTATCTTGAGCAAATGGGAATTAATTGCATATATCTCAATCCGATTTTTTGTTCAGCTGCCAATCATCGTTATCACACATTTGACTATTTTCAGGTGGACCCTCTTCTTGGGGGGGATTCTGCCTTAGATGATTTGATCTCGGCTTTACACAGTAGGGGTATGAGAATTGTTCTTGATGGGGTTTTTAATCATTGCAGTCGAGGCTTTTGGGCCTTTCATCATCTTTTAGAGAATGGAGACTCCTCTCCATATAGGGATTGGTTTTGTGTTCATAATTGGCCACTTTCTCCTTATCCAGAACCAAGTCAGGACTGTGGATATAGCTGTTGGTGGAATGATCCTGCTTTGCCTAAATTTAATCATCAGCATCTGCCGGTTCGAGATTATTTAATTTCTGTAGCTGTTCATTGGCTTGAGCGAGGTATAGACGGTTGGCGTTTAGATGTTCCTGATGAAGTTCCCTTAGATTTTTGGATTGATTTCAGGAAGA
>QCRS01000045.1 GCA_003211755.1 Prochlorococcus sp. AG-463-F15
AAAATTGAGTTCCTACAAGTTCCTTATTTAGGCGAGCATCCATTAGTTCTTGAAACTTTTAAAGATCGTATTGAAGAGGTTTTGGTGGGGAATAACTCTATGAATTGTTCTCTTTGCAAATATCGATCAACTCTTTTGGGCTTTGAGAATGAGGTAAGTCTTGCGCAAGAAAGTCATCATCATCACGTTGAAGGTCTCCAGGAAAGTTGCGATCTTTGCGAAAGCGAATGTACAGGAGCTTGTGAATCAGTGGAATTTGAAAAACCTGTTAAGAATTTAACTGGGGAGGATCATCATCCTCATTCTCATAGTCATTACCCCTATCCAAATGCTGACCATCCATTAGGACCGTCAACGCTTCAATAATTTGACTTGTACAAATTTAAAAAATGGCTTTAATTTGAGGCACCAAAGCCTATTACTACTTGTGTCTCGTGAGACTCGGCACATATAAGGATGGCTCATCAGTTTGGGAAATAGGTTTTTCCAGAAAATTTTCCACAGATCTAGATATGGTTTTCCACTGGTTATTGTCCTAAGCCCCTCTTTTTGCGATAAAGCTGTGGTTTTCTTATTTTGTTTACATTAATGCTTGACATCAAAAAAAAATCTATATCAAAGTTCGATAACTGACCATTGAGAATCCTTTACCCATTGCAAATACAAGGATCTTGACTCGTCTCTTTAAACATTTCCAATTCCCCAAGGGTATTTGACTCAAACGCGTATTAACAGGATCCTTAGTCTCAGCAAAAAGAAATTACCGGCTGAATGGATTCAACTCAACTTCAAGAATGTTTGGAAGTCACTACAGCTTCGTCTTCAAAGTCAATTAAACCGGCCAGTGTGGGTCTTGAAGCAGAAATACCAGAGGCTCTATACAAAGAGATGAAATCTTTCATCAGGGCAAATTCAAATTGGGACCAATACCAATTAATGAGTTCTGCACTGGCGAATTTCTTATTTCAAAATGGTTGTGAAGATAGGTCTGTGACAGAGAGATATCTAAATGACCTGTTTAGTCGTGTTGATGGCTAAGTGCTGCAAGGCAAGCTCTTCTTGTTATAGCCATCATTGTTAGTGTTGGGCTTTGCCATCCAGAAGTTGGCCAGCAGGCACCATCAACTACCAGTACATTTGGACAACGCCAAAGCCTGTTAAATCTATCTACGACACTTTGCTCCTCTACTGAACCCATCGGAGCTCCTCCTACTTCATGGATGTAATACCCAGGTGGCGGGGCCTCTTTTTGTATAGCCACAGCATTATCGAAAAAAGATCCAATAAAAGGAACCTTTATTAATGCTTTTAAGGGCAACAACTCCCCTCCAGAAACTTTGATTATTTCTTGAATTGTTTCTGTCATGTGAGTTGCCATTGCTTTTTCATTGTCTCCCCATGTGCAGTCGATATGAGGCAACGGGATACCCCATCGATCTAAATTTTCTGAAAGCGTGACTTTATTATTTGGCGACGGTAATACTTCACCATGCCCAATCAAAAAACCAGTTTTACTTTTCGGATATTGCTTTAACCACTGAGGAGGTTCAAAGCGATCTATCCCTCCCCAGATTCCATAACCTCTTAGAAAATTTGGTTTACGAGTATTTTTAAATTTTGGTCCAAATGGAATGAAGAAGCTACCTGCACCGGAGAGCACTTGTTTATCGGAATTTGGAGTTTGGGATAAATCTTGTTGTTTTATTGGAAGTGCAAAAAGTCGGCAAACTGAGATATGGTCCATCAGATTTTGGCCCAGTTTTCCTGATGGATCAACAAATCCGTTGAGATTTTGGCTCCTTTCCGAATTCAGCAATACTCGAAGACTTTGGATTGTTGATGCGCATAGAACGATGAGTGAAGCCTTTAACTCTTTTCTGCTTCCATCGGATTGATTAACAACAACAAGACCATTTGCAGTATCACTACTTCTATTAATTGTTATTCGTTCGGCCATATGATCTGAGAGAACTTCAACTTTCCCAGTTGCTATTGCACTTTTCAGGCTGCTTCCAGGACTGCTTGATCGTGGCCAAGGACCATGAAGTTGGGGGTCATGAGATCCAAACCCTCTTGAATGAATAAATGGATATCCCAGTGAAGATTGGACTGACTGACCAAATGTTATTTCGGCTGTTGTGAAAGGTAGTGGTTTGATGAATTCTCCATCTGGTAATTGTTCTAACCCATCTCTATGTCCATGTATTTGAAGGTGCTTTTCTATTGCTGAATAGTGTGGTGCGAGTTCCGAATATTCGATTGGCCACTCTGGTCCATATCCATCTCGTCTAGCTGCTTTTAGTTCATTATCCGAAAGCCTTAATGTGATCCCACCCCAAGTTAGGCTTCTCCCCCCAACTTGTCTCCCTTGAGTCCATATAAATGGCTTGTCTTGTGGATATGAATAAGGATTCTGCTTTTCGTTTGCATATAGCAATGGGTTGGCTTTCCAGTAACCAGGATGCTGAGCTTGAATCCTTTTCTCTCCATTGATAATTCCTGCAATCCTTTTAAAAGTATTTGCTGGTTCTGACCCAAGTGCTTGAGGTGCTGATAAATTTGGCCCAGCTTCGACAATCAGAACTCTTACTCCTGCTTCTGCAAGGGTTAGTGCCGCTATTCCACCAGTGGCACCAGATCCGATGACTATCACCTCATATGGGCTGTTGTTCACTTTACTTTTTTAATTTAAATAGGTATTCCGGTAAAGCTGTAAGGAAGGTCATTAGCTTCTCCCAAGCCATGAGGGTGCTCCACTAAACCATTCCCCAAGATCATCTCTTTTGGGTCTATAAGTTGATTGAGGGTCAGACGACCCTAATCCCAAGTCACACAGCAAATGGTCTATACCATTAGTAGTATTTTGTTTTTGCTGCAAATGATTTGCTCTACTTAAGCAGGTCGCTACGGTTTGATTTTGGTCTGCGAATTTATTTATATAGACCCTTTCTTGCAAGCTCACTTCCTCTCCTAAGGCAATTCGTCGGAGAATGTCCTTTAGGCGAAGTCTAGTAGAAGTGCTGAGCATCTATTCAAATATGGTCTTTTTTATTTATTAGCTCTGATCTTCTCCTTTAGGAATGAGACTGCTACAAAGCTTTTTATGTTTTTTGACAAGTTAAATTGAAGTCTTCAATTCTTTTGTTAGACGATTAGATCTTTAGATGAGATAGCAACAACTTAATTAAGTTATACCGCAGTAGGAATCATGGAGCTCTTTATGGGTACGATTCTCTTTATAGACAGCATTAACTTCTGATGAGTAAAAGGTTTCTAGCTTTTTTTGCAGCTGCACTTCTCTTTTTAACCCCTCTTCAAGCAGGTTGGGCTGCAATGGACTATACAAAGCAGATTTTGATTGAGTCGGATTTTTCAAACAGAGATTTGAGTGGAGTGACTTTCAATTTGGCTAATCTTTTAAAAGCCAATCTCTCAGGTAGCGATTTGGAAGGAGCAAGCTTGTTTGGAGCTAAACTTCAAGAAGCTGATTTAAGTGATACTAATCTTCGAGACGCTACTCTTGATTCTGCAATTTTAGAAGGGACAGATCTTTCTAACGCTGTGTTAGAGGATGCTTTTGCTTTTAACACTCGTTTTACTGATGTGAATATAAATGGCGCTGACTTTACAAATGTCCCTATGAGAGATGATGTTCTTATTTCTCTTTGCTTAGTGGCTGAAGGCACTAACCCAATAACTGGTAGAGATACAAAGGAAAGCCTTGGATGCAATTGAATTTGTTAAACTATTAATCATCCAAATATCTATCTAACTAAATATAGAGGATTTACAATGTCTATTGATATTGCCAACTCAACAGAGGTATTGGCTTTTTTGCTGGTTGATTAACTATTCTTGCGTTTTGCCTCAAGTTATAAAAACGTGGAGATCAAAGTCTGCTGATGATGTTTCACTAGTAATGTGTATCCTTTTTATCTTAGGGGTTTCTTTATGGTATTTGTATGGATGGAGAATTCATTCTATACCCACTGTTATAGTGAACAAAATTACATTTATACTTGCCTTCCTGATTCTATCTTTCAAGATCATCTTTCAAAATGTGAAAGATGATGATAAGGAAGTTGAGGGAAATTAATAGTAGAATAACTTAAATAAAGTAACACGTTTTATAATTATAATTTCGGGTTAGATACAGCATTGGAGGTTAAGCCTTGGTTAAGAGAAATCATGTTGGGTCTTCCATTTCATCTCTTATATTAATGAAATAGCTTTTGAAATCATCAACTCCTTGTTGACCGGAAAAACCTAAAACTCTTCCACAGTCATTAACAATTGTTTTTGATATCTCATCGGTAAGTTCATTCTTATTGATTTGATCTAGATTGCTTTTTCCAGATGAAACCAATTCGAACCATAAAGAGGGATTGAATTTAGAATCTTTGTTTTCAGCTATTGTTAGGCGAGTGGCTCCTTCTTTTGAAATTCCCATGCCAATACTATTGCAGAATTTATTAGAGTATCCTTTGGCAATCTTATTTTGAAGAGAGATTAATTTGTTGACTTCGTTTGCCTCTGATGCGAAGACTTCCTTGGTCTGAATAAACATTAAGATGACAGAAGTTATAGTTAATATTAGGAATAATCTTCTTATTAAAAATATAATCGTTTTCATGGTAGTTGAATTTCAGAACTCATCATAGCCTTTATGGCTTATTTAAATCAGCTCCTTTATACCACTTTATAGAATTTTATGATTAATCTGCCACTTTTGATCTTGTAAAAGTCGATTCTATTATATATGAATTTAATTAGACCGTGTTGTTCCTAATAATTATAGACAAGTCACTACTTTTTAATATCAATATAATTCTCCCACCTTAGATATTCATGTTGGAAAGATTTCCCGCAGGCCATCCTAATGTATTGAGGTAGCTGACTAGTCTTTTGGAGTATGCATAATCCGACTTTTGATTACAAGGAGAAATACCTAACTCTTCTAAGGTTAACTTAAGAAGTTTTTCTTCTCTTTCCCTTCCAGTTCTGGTTTCGATTACTATCCATTCAGAATCTTCTTTTAATAGGTCTGGATTATAAGTTGAATCAAGGAACCCAATTCTAATTAAGCAATTATATTTTTTGTACATGGTATATAAGCAGCCTTCACCTTGATTGCTAATACTATAATTATAGATTGCTAGATCACTAATAATATCCATTACTGGTTGGATCATTGCCTTCTCAAAATCTTTGTAATTCATTTTTACTTAACTGATTCTTTTAAGCCGAAACGTTCATGTCTCTCCCATGCATCATTAGCTTCTGCTAATGCAATTCTCTTCTCACATGCAATTTCATATCTATTTAATGCTGCTGATGGAATTGACCCTTTGCTTTTTAAATCTCGAAGACCTGTTTCCATACATTGCATCGCAACACTAGATAAGTCTCTTCCTTCTGCTGCAGCCCACGCCTTCATCAGGTAGTTCAGGTTTGATGGTACTGATAGTTGAAGTTTGTATGAGTTAGGCGTATTAAGTGAAAGATTATCAAGTTCATTTTCTCTACATGTGATTTCATTCTTAATTCTTCTCTTCAATTCCTTGAGATTATCTTGTGTGGCCCTTTGCTTATCGCCAATACTTATTCCCTCTATTAAGTCTTCCTCAAGATTGCTAATTGCTATTTGATTTTTGTTTATTGCATGGAGTGCCCACTTTGCAGTTTCTGAAGGCAAAGATGTCTTCCTTAGCCATTCTTGACTTATTTCACTCCAGCGTTTGAGCATGACTCTGCTTAGCTTCTGACACACTAACACTTGATTTAAACAGTGTCTATAGATTCATATTACATTCTATATGGAATCTATATGAATTGAGTGACCCCCTGATGTTTGTGCGAGGTTCGCGCTAATACCTGCTGAAATGAAAGGTGTATGTAACAGCTTCTCTTGAGGTCTGTGTCTTGGAGAGGATTTCTAAAACGAAATATGCTTTATATCTTTGCTTCGAAAAAAAAGATTGGAGGAAATTGTTCCAGATACTGGCTAAATCATTTTATTGTGTTTAATTAGACTCATGAAGCAATTATTAAAAAAAATCAACTGGTTATATTTAGCCAATCAATCCCTAGATGGTATTGACAATAGAATAAACCTGGCAAGTATCTATAACCCGTTAGATAGTGGACAAAGAAAGAGATTCATAAGGCAGTTTGAACACAAACAAATGTTTGGGGATAAGCCTTTTGAATAGTTTATTTCCCCTCAACTCTTGTACTACTAGGGAATTTATTCTTTATTAGTTGACTACTAGTATTAGTTTCGCATTAGCTAGAAGATAGTCTTAGATTGTAGACATCCTATTTCCTTATATATGAAATAACTTTTGATGAATTTGATTGTTCTTTCTTCCTTTATTCACTTGTTTGGTGAAACGTTTTTCTCTGCGGAACATTTCAATTTTTGGAACGGAGGGGGCGGGATTCGAACCCGCGGAGGCTCTCACCTCGCTGGTTTTCAAGACCAGAGCCATCAACCACTCGACCACCCCTCCAATTAGACGATCGCGAACGTCGCCAGATAAATACTAGCAACTAGCTTGCAATCACAAAAGTTTTAGGAATACGCTAGCCGATTTATTGGGCAGAAATCTTTCCCTACGGTCGCTTAAATTCGGTGTGAGTTCGATCTTTGAGGGATACTTTTTCTCAATACAATGGAAAAATGACTTTTTTCCAAACTACATTCGAAACAAGTATAACCACTAAGACTTAAATGATGACATAATGATTTTGCAGAAAGTTATTTCTATGATTAGCAGATCTAATAAAATGAATCAAACTTTACTCTATTTAAATTAAGAAAATTAATTCTAATAAATTCTACATTGCTAGTTTTACTTTTAGCATTTGTAGAGATCGTTTCCTTTTCTTTGAATAAACTTAGCCCACTAAATTGTCCAAAAGAAGAAAGACTGACTGCTCTCGGGCTAACTAATTGGAATTTCGAGATCCACCCTAGTGTTGGACATGCTCATAATTTAGATGATTTCACTAGTAGTGTAAATTAAAAGGATTCTAGTTTGATTGCCAATCTTGCGACTGTAAAAGATTACTTACCTGAACAAAATACTAACAAATCATTAAATAGCACACACAAGACAATTCTAATACTAGGAGGCTCCACTACGGATCCTTTAGGTGTACAATTTTCTGGAGAGAAAGGAACATGGCCTGATCAATTAGGCTTACA
>QCRS01000046.1 GCA_003211755.1 Prochlorococcus sp. AG-463-F15
CGTTGTTGGCATGTAATAGGTGGTATTCCTTGGCGATTGAATTGGCTTAAAGCTGTTGATAATGTCAGCTTCAGTCTTCATGCTGGTGAAACTCTTGGTGTCGTTGGTGTTTCTGGTTGTGGAAAGAGTACTTTGTGTAAAGCATTGATGGGCTTGGCTCCTGTCAAAGGCGGCCAAGTGAAGTTACAAGGGCAGAATATTCTCCAATTGAAGGGTCAGGCATTAAGGAATGCGCGTCGTGATTTGCAAATGGTTTTTCAGGACCCATTTGCTTCTCTTAATCCCAAAATGACAGTTGCAGAAGCTATCTCTGACCCTCTTCTCATACATCAGTTATTTAGTGTTTCTCAAGCTCGTGAAAGGACAAGAGAGCTTCTTCAGCAAGTTGGTCTTTCCCCGCCAGAGTATTTTCAAAATCGTTTTCCCCATGAGCTTTCAGGAGGTCAGCAGCAGCGAGTTGCGATAGCTCGGGCTCTAGCGTTGGATCCCAAAGTTCTCATTTGTGATGAGAGTGTCAGCATGCTTGATGCTGAGATTCAAACAGAGGTCTTAGATTTGTTGACCTTATTGCAACAACGCTTGGATGTAGCCATTTTGTTCGTTACTCACGATCTAGCTATTGCAACTGGCTTTTGTCACAGAGTGATAGTTCTAGATCAAGGGCGAATTGTTGAGGAAGGCCCTGGCAAAGCACTCTTAGAGTCTCCTCAAGCTGCGATTACTCAACAACTGGTTGATGTTTGTCCGAGGCTCCCATCATTGAGTTGATACTCGCTTCTTTTTTCTGAGGACTATTAGAAGACGTTCAAATAACTCTGGTAGAGGTGCTTCGAACTCCATACGAACATTAGTGATCGGATGATTTAATCCAAGCTTCGAGGCATGCAACATTTGGCCTGACAGATTAATTGGTAGCTTTCGGCATCGACTGTAAGTGGAGTCTCCAACGACTGGATGACCTGTATAAGCGCAATGTACGCGAATTTGATGAGTTCGTCCTGTATCTAGCTTGAAGCTCATGAGGGAATAATCATTGAGTCGTTCTATCAGCTTCCAATGTGTACACGCATGCCGACCTTTCTCATCACTGACTACGGCATATTTCTTTCTGTCTACTGGATGTCGGCCTATTGCACCAATGATTGTCCCTTCTTCACCTTTGGGAACTCCATGAACTACAGCAAGGTAATTGCGTGATGCGATTCTTTTTTGAATTTGAACTTGCAACTTCACCAGCGCCTTTTGACTTTTGGCGACAACGATGCAGCCAGTTGTATCTTTGTCGAGCCGATGTACTATTCCTGGTCGAAGCTTGCCACTTATTCCTGGCAGATCTGGACAGTGGTGTAAAAGCCCATTGACTAAGGTTCCATCTTTATGTCCTGGTGCTGGATGAACGGCAACCCCAGAAGGTTTATTGAGAACGATCAGGTGCTCATCTTCAAAAAGCACATTCAATTGCATTCTTTCTGGTTTTAGATAAGAAAGAGGTTCAGGCGGAGGCATCCATAATTGGATCTCATCACCTTGTCGAAGGGGTGTTTTAGCTTGCCCTTGTATTCCATTAACTCTTACCAACCCTGCTTCAATGAATTTCTGGATTCTTGCTCTGCTTTGCTCTGCTCTTTGGCTAGTAAGCCAACGGTCTAGGCGCATTGGTAATGGTTTTGGATAAATTAAATTCAGTAGCTTTCCTTCTCCTTTCCCAAAGGATTGTGTGATTTCCTCAGTCATTAGGGCAACTCAAGAGAAATGAGACCTAATAAAGCTCTTCTGAAGTCTTCTAAGATCCTTTGAGCCATGCGTGCTTTGTTCCCTGAGGTATGACGCTCAGCAACTCGCATTAACCATTGATCTGTATCAGTAGCCTCTCTTGCAAAAGGGAGCCCATATCGTTGTTCCAGAACACATAAAGATGTGCCTGCCTCACTTCTTGCTTCTAATTGTTGCAACATCATTAAAAAGGCAACTGCTACTGATTCAACGTCATATGCAGCTTCTCCAATGTCATCACATAATGCGAGCCTCAAAGCAGCTTCTTGGTCATCTAACCGTGGGGGTAACACTCCAGGTGCATCAAGTAGGTCAAGACCTTGACCTAGCCGAACCCATTGAAGAGAACGAGTAACTCCGGCTTTGCGAGCACTGATCACAACCTTCTTGCGAACAAGTCTATTGATTAGTGCAGATTTGCCAACATTAGGGAAACCTAGTGTGAGAGCTCGCACAGGTCTTTTTTTCATACCTCGTGCTTGTCGACGTTCGTTGAGTTGCTTTCCAGTTTGAATTGCTGTTTCTTGTAATTTCTTCACTCCAGTTCCATCCTTGGCATTGCACCACAAAGGCTCCCGTCCTTGATTCCGGAACCATTTGTCCCAAGCTTGTATCGCTTTAATAGAAATCATATCTCTGCGGTTGATGACTAAAAGATGTTGCTTCCCTTTGATCCAACGCTCTAAATGTGGATGTGAAGTTGATATAGGTATTCGTGCGTCTCGAATTTCAATGACAAGGTCAACTTTTTTGAGATTGTTGCTTAGCTGCTTTTCTGCTTTTGCTATGTGGCCTGGATACCACTGAATCTTTCCTGTTTTCACGGCACTACAAGGACTGGGCAAGGAGCCAATTCAATGACACGTGCTGCGGTGCTTTCTGTATCTTCTTCTAGATTTATTCCTTTTGTTCCCATAATAATTAAGTCCACATTTAAATCATCTGCGACATCGCAGATCACAAAGGGTGCTTTCCCCTCTTTTTCTAAAATAGAACAAGCAATACCTGCTTGTTCTATTTGTGCTCGTGCTTTATCGAGAAGAGAGGCTATTGATTGAGCGTCATTCATTTCAGGTAGCTCAGGCTGCAGTACTGAGAGTATGACGATGGCGCTTTCATGACTCTTCGCAAGCTGAATAGCTTTGCTTGCTGTTTCAAATGCTTCTCTGCTCTGATCGATTGGGAGAAGTATCGTTTCAAACATTTAATTTCTTCAAGCATATCTAGGTTTAATTGTGTCCTAGCTCCGACCGGTCGTTTTGTCTGCCCTCAAAATATTCCAATAATGCCTTTCAAGGGTTAGTCTCAGCCCGTTTTCTACTTTCACGGCACACCATCATGGCTAAGCGTTCCCTGTCGAGTCTCACTGCAGAGGAGCTATCCGGCAAGCGTGTGTTGGTTCGTGTTGACTTCAACGTGCCTTTGAATGATATAGGGGCTATTACAGATGACACCCGTATTCGTGCAGCACTCCCTACTATCAAAGACTTGATAGGGAAAGGCGCTCGTGTGATTCTCGCCGCTCATTTTGGCAGGCCTAAGGGTCAGGTGAATGAGGCAATGCGTTTAACTCCCGTTGCTCAAAGGTTGAGTGAATTACTTGGAAAAAATGTTGTAAAGACAGATAGTTGTGTGGGGGCCGAAGCAGAGGCCAAGGTGAGTTCAATGCTTGATGGAGATGTATTACTTCTTGAGAATGTTCGTTTTTATTCAGAAGAAGAAAAAAACAATGCTGACTTTGCTCAAAAACTTGCTGCCCTTGCAGAGATCTACGTTAATGACGCATTTGGTGCAGCCCATCGTGCTCATGCTTCTACTGAGGGTGTTACCAAGTTCCTGAGTCCAAGTGTTGCTGGTTATTTAATGGAGAAAGAGCTTCAGTATCTACAAGGTGCGATAGATGAACCTAAGCGTCCTTTGGCTGCAATAGTTGGTGGTTCTAAGGTGAGTAGCAAAATAGGAGTTCTTGAATCTTTGATAGACAAATGTGACAAGGTTTTAATTGGTGGTGGGATGATATTTACTTTTTATAAGGCTCGCGGATTATCTGTTGGTAAAAGCTTGGTAGAAGAAGATAAATTAGAATTGGCTAAGGCTTTGGAAGAAAAAGCAAAGTCTAAGGGTGTGCAATTACTTTTGCCAACAGATGTTGTTCTTGCTGATAACTTTGCGCCAGATGCAAATAGTCAGGTTGCATCTATTAATTTGATTCCTGATGGTTGGATGGGCTTAGATATAGGCCCTGATTCAGTAAAAGTCTTTCAAGCAGCTTTGGCTGATTGTAAAACTGTTATTTGGAATGGACCTATGGGTGTCTTTGAATTCGATAAGTTTGCTAATGGAACTAATTCTATAGCAACAACTTTGGCTGAACTGAGTACTAATGGTTGCTGCACAATTATTGGTGGAGGTGATTCAGTTGCAGCAGTTGAAAAAGCTGGCCTTGCAGACCGGATGTCCCATATTTCTACTGGAGGGGGAGCTAGTTTGGAACTTCTAGAAGGTAAATCACTACCCGGTGTTGCCGCGCTTGATACAGCTTCTTGAAAAGGAATATTTTGAAAGCTTATTTTATGTTTTTATAAGTGAATAAAAGAAGAGCAAAAGGAAGTTAATATTTTAACTTTAATGTTAAAATATTACAGTTCAATATCAGACTCACTTGAGACTACCTTTACCATCTTGGTTACAGAAATAAGTCCTTCTGGATGTGCTATAACAGCTGCCCAATTTTGAGTCCCTGGTGTTAAAGGTGCTTTTACAGATTTAAATAAACCTCCCCCTCCTAAAGGCTTGAGCTCGATAGGAGGAGATGTTTGATTGCGAATGTGCTTATTAGTTATAGGGATTAATCCTCCTATAATCATTACATTTCCAAGTGGTTTATTTAGCACAATATCGAAATCATAATAGGTTCCAGTGAGGACAGATTTAGGCACATTGAGGTCAATTGATAAAGGAATCTTACTGTTTTGAATTATCGTTTCTTCACTTATTGTTTCTTGATGAATGATTTTTCCCGCATGAGTTTTTATGCCTAATATTTGCTTCGCTTTCATTATGTACTTCTCACCTTTTAATTCTTTATCAGCTGTAATCAAAACTTCTAAGGCATGACTACCATCTTTGAGGGTCTTGAGTTCATTTATGCTCCACTTTGCATTAGGGAATGCTTTTAAGAAGCTTTTATATCGATTCGCTAGTTCTAATTTATCTGTTTCAGGGAGGTGGCCTGTTAAGGGTTCAATATTCTTTTGGTTAATTGAATTTTCAAGAGTTTTAACCAGTGATTGTTTCTTGAAATCATTTGCAAGTAGTGGCCACTGACATGTAAGCGTGATTAATAGACTTGAGCTGAAAGCAACTCTCAGTAAATATTTCACTTTGGGCTGAACAGTATCCCCGATAACTTAAACCTGATAGCCCTACTCTGCTTGATTCCATGACTAGGCTTCTAATTGCGGCAAGTGGTACGGGGGGCCATCTTTTCCCAGCATTGTCAGTGGCAGAAGCATTGCCTCCATCTTGGGAAATTATCTGGCTTGGTGTCCCAGATAGATTGGAAACTAAAATTCTTCCAAAAAAATATCGATTAGAAACAGTTGCTGCTGGAGGGCTTCAAGCTAGGGGTTTGAGAAAGCTGTATCAATTGATGAAATTGATTTTTGCAACGCTAAAGGTACGTAATATTCATCTCCAAAAACCAATCAATGTTGTTTTTACCACTGGTGGTTATATCGCTGCGCCTGCAATCTTAGGAGCTATTTGGTGTGGCTTCCCTGTGATTTTGCATGAATCAAATGCATTGCCAGGAAAAGTGACCCGTTTAATGGGTAGGTTTTGCAATCTTATTGCTCTAGGCTTCCCCTCAGCGGCCAAACGTATTTCGGGCTGTAGGGCTGTCGTCACTGGAACTCCTGTCAGGGAATTATTTCTTTCGTCTCAATCTCTACCTAATTGGGTCCCTTCTGGAAAAGGACCTTTAGTAGTTGTTATGGGAGGTAGCCAGGGTGCGTTAGGTCTAAATCTTATGGTTCGAGAGGTATTGCCTGACTTACTTAAAGAAGGTTGTCGAGTTGTTCATATCACAGGTTACAACGATCCAGATATGCAGAGAATTAGGCATAGCAATTTTGTAGAGAAGCCTTTTACTAATGAAATCTCAGCATTGCTTCAACACACTGATTTGGCTATTAGTCGAGCGGGTGCTGGTGCGTTGAGTGAATTAGCTGTTTGTAGTACTCCAGCTATTTTAATTCCATACCCTTTAGCTGCAGATCATCATCAAGATTTCAATGCGACTTGTGCGGCAGCGCTAGGAGGTGCAGTTATTGTTCATCAACACACACCTGACCAGCAAACCTTGCGGGAGACTTTGGATCGCTTGTTAAGGAATCGACTATCAGGAAACGATAAGGAGTCTGATCCATTATTTAAGATGAAAGAAGGTATGAACAAATTGGCTATAAGAGGATCTGAAAAAACTTTAGTTAGCATCCTAAAAAGCTTTAGCTGAGGACGTCCTTTATAGCTGAACATATTCGAATATTATTCCGCCTAGTTTGGAGGCTAATGCGTAACCAATTGTCTCCTAAACCATTAAATGACCTGCAATCTCGAAGTAAAATTTTCTTTAGCGCAAGACCCTCACGGAGCTGTATTAGTGAGCTATAACCTTCTATTAATTGAAAATTTGCTGAAGATGGATGTGCTTTTATCCCTGGAATATTTTGTAGATTACCATGTAACCATGGGCCTTCTTTTGAGAGCCAATTATGGACTTTCTTCCTCCACTTCTTATGCATAGATTGATCATTCATTAACATTAAACCTGCAGCTGCTGCAAGACCATTCAGTGGCCATGGGTCACGCCAATTTTGCCATTTCTGGAGTCTTTGAGATGAACTAATTGCATATCCAAGTCTTAAACCAGCGATAGCAAATAACTTAGTCAGACTTCTTATTACAATTAGATTAGGATTATTAATCACTAGTGGAATAAGAGATTGATCCTCTCCCTGAGGAACTAATGATAGAAAAGCTTCATCACATATAAGAAGGTGATGATGTTTAAGCAGTGGCTCGATTGAAGCACGACTCCATAGCTGACCTGTTGGGTTATGTGGATTAGTTATCCATACAACATTGGTGGTTGGTCTTAATGGGAATACTTGAGGTTTTTCTGATGACCAGCAAAGGGGCAGTTGCATGTATTGATATTTGCCGTGCCAGCAATCCAGGGCTCTTTTGTAGTCGTTAAACCCTGGTGCAACTAAAGTGCTCGACCCTTGTTCTGATGCATCACGAGCTGACCAGGTCAGCAGTTCTGCGGCGCCATTGCCTGGAAGAACCATTTGTGGCTCAATCCC
>QCRS01000047.1 GCA_003211755.1 Prochlorococcus sp. AG-463-F15
TTTACCTCTTCTGGATAGACTTTCTTCAATAGATAAATCGAACCAAAATGTTATATCGGGAATTAATCCTTGAGTGGCGATTACTTCTAGCTCATTAATTAATTTAAGATTGAGCTCTCTTCCATAACCTTGATAAGACATCGTAGACCCACTAAAGCGATCACTAATAACCCAATCCCCCTGAACTAAAGAGGGGATAATTACTTCAGAGACATGTTGAGCTCTGTCTGCTGCATATAACAATAATTCTGTTAATGGCTTGGGGCTATTTTCTTTGGAAGGATGGAGGAGTAATTTTCTCAGTGCTTGTCCTAAGGAAGTTCCTCCTGGTTCTCGAGTTACATGCAACTTGGCGCCTTTAGGCATTAATCCGCTACTAGGTAGCCATTTAGTGAGTTCATTTATTTGAGTTGTTTTACCAGAACCATCTATTCCTTCAAAGACAATAAATCGGCCTTTCATGCTGCACGTAGAGATAATGCATTTAGAACTACTGTGATTGAGCTGATGGCCATTAAAAGTGCTGCAATTGGAGGGGATAGCAATAATCCATGACTTGGTAGTAGCGCACCAGCGGCAATTGGTAAGGCAATCAAGTTGTAGCTGAATGCCCAGACAAGGTTTTGCTTAATCTTATTCATAGACTGACGAGCTAATAAAAGTGCATCTGGTAAACCTTCAATCCGATCTCCTAACAAAACAAGGTCAGCAGACTCTTGGGCTATTTGTGTGCCTGTACCTATCGCAACTCCTAAATCAGAGGCGGCAAGTGCTGGAGCGTCATTGATGCCATCACCCACCATTGCGACGGAACCAACTGCCTTAAGTTCTTCTAAACGTTTTAGTTTTTGGGCTGGTAGAAGTTGCCAAGCCATTTGATTGGAAGTGAATCCAAGTTGCTTGCCTAGTTGTTGAACTGCTTCACGCCTATCACCACTCAACATATTTAATTTGAGCCCATTTGCTCTTAATCGACGTAAAGCAAGCTCGACATTTTGTCGAATTTGATCATTAATAAGAATCACTCCTAAAAGTTCTTTCCCTTCGGCTACAGCCACAAGGGTTTCTCCTCCTAATGTGATTGATTCAATCTCAAAGTCCCCTTGAACTCCTTCACTTTTTAACCATTCGGGTGTTCCTACACGAATAGTTTCATCAAACCCTTCTAATTCTCCAGCTATCCCTTTACCTGGATAAGTACGAGTATCAGTGGTATTTATCAGGGTTAGTTTTTGTTGTTGAGCTTCTTGGAGGATTGCATATGCAAGAGGGTGACGACTGTTCGCTTCCAAACTGGCTGCTACTTGCAACATTTGATTTTGATTCTTTGTCCTTAGACACCTTGCAACTAATGGTTTCCCAATAGTGAGAGTACCAGTCTTATCGAAGACAATCTGATCTATGGAGGCTGCCATCTCAATTACATCTCCACCTCGGAAAAGCCATCCTTTTCTTGCTGCTTGCCCTGAAGCAACTGTTATGACTGTTGGTGTGGCTAGACCTAGTGCGCATGGACAAGCCACTACTAATACAGCTATCGCGAGTTGTAAGGCAAGTCCTAATGGCGTTTCTGCATTGCTCCCAAGAGTTGAATGCAATCCATGCTCATGCCCAGGCAAGAACCCTTGTCCAGTTGCATAAAGAACTTCTGGCCACAAACGAGCGCCTAATTGCCACCAGAAGAGAAATGTAGCTACGGCTAGGCCTACCACTCCATAGCAAAACTTCCCTGAGACTCGATCAGCCAGTCCCTGAATAGGTGCTTTACGAGCTTGTGCTTCTTCCACTAAGCCAATAATGCGAGCTAGGGATGTTTCTGCCCCTACTCGTTGAACTTCAAGTAATAAGTTGGCTTCTAGATTTAAGGCGCCAGAGACTAGTTCTGTGCCTGGGCATGCTTCTAGAGGTAAGGGTTCACCAGTCAGGCTTGAAATATCAACTGCAGAATTTCCTTCCAGAACAATTCCATCGACAGGGATGCGATCTCCTGCAAGCAACTGCAGCTTTTCACCAGGTCTTAATGCACCAACTCTGACTTCTCTTATCTCATTGTTTTCAAGCACAAGTCTTGCTGTCTCTGGCTGTAGTTGAGCTAATTGTTTAATTGCAATGCTTGTGCGAAATCGAGCTCTTTCTTCTAAGAATCGTCCTAATAAAACAAAACCAAGCAGCATTACTGGTTCATTAAAAAAACATGGCCATCCAACTTTTGGCCAAATTAGTGCAACAAGACTTGCTAAATAAGCACTGCTTACTCCTAATCCCACCAGAGTGTCCATGCTTGGAGTTAAGGCAATTGCTGCTTTAGCTCCTCCTTTGAGAATTGGTAGGCCTGGCCCTATTAAGGCAAACGTTGCAAGGCTTGCATGAAACGGCAAGCTTCCTAGTACTGGAATTTCTAGCTTCCCTCCTTCCGCTAGATGTCCAAGCACTGATATCAGTAGTAAAAATATGGCCACTACCAATTGACGCCATTGATGCCACAATTCAGTAGAAGCATCAAGATTCCTTGCTGAATTTCTCTCTATAGGTGAAATAGACCTTGGTTTGGCTGGAAAACCTCTATCCGCTAAAGCTTTCAGGATTGGATCAAGTGGTTGTTCAGAATCTTTGAGGTCTAGCCAAGCAGTACGAGCTACCAAATTGACACTTGCATTCGCAACACTTGGTTGTGACAGCAAAGTTTCCTCTACTGAGCGAACACACCCGCCACATTTCATCCCTTCTATATCTAGTAAGAGGGATTTTTGATCAGAGCGATTCTTTTGAGTTCTCAAGGATTTGTGAGGTGCTTTCACAAACTAATGACTTGAAGGATACAAATGCCAGCATCAAAAGAAAATAAGGCTCCATCCCCAACATGCGCTTAATCACGGCAGGATGGGGATACATATTGTTGGTGAAATTCTGCTATGCCTCGAAGTAGAGAACAAGACAATCCAATCGATAAGGCCTTCACGGTGATGGCAGAGATGATTGTCAAGGTGATGCCAATTGATTCACAACAAAAGAAAGCTTATGTCTATTACCGAGATGGTTTATCAGCACAAAATGATGGTGACTATTCAGAGGCTCTTGAGAACTATGAAGAAAGTCTTCGTCTAGAGGAGAACCCAGTTGATAGAAGCGAAACCCTTAAGAATATGGCAATTATTTATATGAGTAATGGGGAAGAGGATCGTGCTTTAGAGACTTATATAAAGGCCCTAGATGAAAATCCAAAACAACCTTCTTGTCTTAAGAATATGGGTCTGATTTATGAAAAACGTGGCCGACAAGAGCAGGAAGCAGGTAATCAAGATGAATCAGATATGTGGTTTGATCGAGCTGCAGAAGTTTGGACAAAGGCAGTTAGGCTTTATCCCGGTGGTTATTTAGAAATTGAGAATTGGCTCAAAACAACTGGCCGGAGCAAAATTGACATCATTTAAATCGGCTCTTTACTTTCATCTCTGCCTGGATCTGATCCAAGAGCCATTATTAATGCCTCGTTAATGCTGGATGCTTCCATAATGTCCAAGTTGACTTTCTTTTTTAGTTGATAGACACCGCTTCCTTTAGGTAAAACAGCTCGTTGAAATCCAAGACGCTCTGCTTCTTGCAGTCTTGCTTGTATTTGCCCTACTGGACGTAATTGGCCTCCTAAGCCAATTTCACCAATAAGAATTGTCCCCTCAGGAAGTATTAGATCTCTGTAACTAGATACCACTGCTGCTGCTATGCCTAGATCAGCTGCAGGTTCTTCAACTGCTAAACCGCCTGCTAAAGCTAGATAGCAGTCATGACGGGATAACGCTAAGCCCATCTGCTTTTCAAGGACTGCCAAGATCTGATGGAGTCTGTTTGTTTCAACTCCTGTAGCTGTGCGTTTGGGGCTTGTATAGGACGTGGCACTTATCAATGCTTGGACATCAACAGCAAGTGATCTGTTTCCTTCACAAGCAACAATTGTTGCGATTCCAGATGCAGCTTTTCTGTTGAGAAATATTTCACTGGGATTTTTTACTTCCACAAGACCATTGCCTTGCATTTCAAAAATTCCAAGCTCATGAGTTGCGCCGTAACGATTCTTCATGCTTCTTAATAATCTATGACTTGCGTACCTGTCTCCTTCAAATGTGAGTACTACGTCAACAAGGTGCTCTAGAACTTTTGGGCCAGCGAGCATGCCGTCTTTGGTGACATGACCAACAAGTAATAAGGAAATATTTTGTTGTTTAGCTAATTGCTGTAATGCCGCCGCACATTCCCTTACTTGTCCAATTGAACCTGGCGCACCGGAAAGATTTGGATCATGTAATGCCTGAATGCTATCGATTACCGCCACGGCAGGTTTGAGGGTTTCTAGCTCTTGTAGGACTAGATCGACTTTTGTTTCAGCTAGTAGTTGAAGATTGGATTCAGAACCCTTTAAACGTTGCCAGCGCAATCTCACTTGCTGGGCAGATTCTTCTGCGCTGACATAAAGAACAGAATGCTTTAACGCAATCGCTGTTGCGCTTTGAAGAAGCAGTGTGCTTTTTCCTATCCCTGGATCCCCACCCACTAGCACTATTGATCCAGGTACTAATCCGCCGCCTAAAACACGATCAAATTCGTCATATCCACTAGTCAGGCGATTAACAACTTTTTCTTCAAGTGAAGCAATGGGTTCCGATAACTTTACTGTTGGTTTTTCAAGAGAATCATTACCTCTTTCCTTGCGCTTACTATGTAGTGAGGATTTACTTTGCTCGATTATTGAATTCCAATCACCACAATTTGGGCATCTCCCAAAGAATTGTCGAGTTTGTGCCCCACAGCTCTGGCAGATATAGATGGAGGCAATGCGAGACACTTAAAGTAAAGAAAGTTGGCTTTGCTTGAATAAAGATGACCTTATGGGGCCTTCTTGTTGGTTATCTAAGATCGAGTCTCTTTTGCCGCCACAGCTATAGAAGACATGACGGCTAGTCCAGCATCTAAGGAAACGATCCTCGTAGCTGACGATGAGGCAAGCATCCGAAGGATCCTTGATACCCGACTATCGATGATCGGGTACCAAGTTGTTACAGCATGCGATGGCACTGAAGCACTCGAACTTTTCAGGCATTGTGAACCTGATTTAGTTGTTCTTGATGTGATGATGCCAAAACTTGATGGCTATGGCGTCTGTCAAGAGTTGCGGAAGGAGTCTGATGTCCCAATTGTCATGCTTACTGCGCTAGGGGATGTCGCAGACAGAATTACAGGGTTGGAGCTTGGGGCTGACGATTACGTTGTTAAGCCTTTCAGTCCTAAGGAACTAGAAGCGAGAATTAGATGTGTTCTCCGTCGTGTTGAGAAAGAGCACATAGCAGGTATCCCTAATTCTGGAGTTATTCAGGTTACGAATTTGCGTATTGATACCAATAAACGCAAAGTTTTTCGTGGTGATGAGCGAATTCGTCTTACTGGGATGGAATTCAGCTTGTTGGAACTCTTGGTTAGTCGTTCAGGAGAACCTTTTAGCAGAGGCGAAATTCTCAAAGAAGTCTGGGGGTATACCCCCGAAAGACATGTAGATACCCGTGTTGTGGATGTACATATATCTAGGCTTCGTTCCAAACTGGAAGATGACCCCGCTAACCCGGAGCTTATTCTTACGGCAAGAGGAACGGGGTATTTGTTCCAGCGCATCGTTGATTCCATTGGTTCAGAAGGACACTGATAGACCCGCCGCTTTCGGGCTGCGTAGTAAGGCCAATCGTCCGAGGGCTATACGGCGCTTGGTCATTTGGTATCGCCGTAATGCGGCTGTAACAACAATTGTTGATACAGCGACGAACTCTGCTTCAGCAGCCGGCAGTGTCGCTGGGACAGTTGTATCTAGTGCTGGATCAGTAGTCACTACTGCCGGCTCTATGGCAGGGAGCATGCTTCAACCACTTGTTTTTGATCCTCTGCGGCGATTGCAAGTTGGTGATAGTGATGCGTCAAAAACCACGATTGATGAATCAGAGCGCCTTTGGATAGCTGTTGATGGAATGGGTGGAGATAACGCTCCTGGTCAGATTCTTGATGGATGCCTTCAGGCTTTGCAGCGATTGCCAATTCGAATCAAGTTTGTAGGTGAATCTGATCGTGTTATGAATGCAGCGAAAGAACTGGAATTAAATGAATTGCTTCATGAAGAAATGGAAGCAGGCCATCTTGAGTTGGTGAGTAGTGGACCCTCAGTTGAAATGCACGAGGAAGCTACTGCTGTCAGAAGGAAACGTGATGCAAGCATCAACGTTGCTATGGACTTGGTCAAGAAGGGAGAGGCTATGGGGGTTTATTCCGCTGGAAATTCTGGTGCATTAATGGCTGCAGCTATTTTTCGATTAGGTCGGATTCCAGGTATAGATCGTCCTGCGATAGGTGCACTTTTCCCAACTAAGGACCCTGGTCAACCTGTTTTAGTGCTTGATGTTGGAGCAAATATGGACTGCAAACCCACTTATTTGCATCAATTTGCATTGCTTGGGAATATTTATTCACGTGATGTGCTCCAAATCAATAATCCGAGGATAGGGTTGTTAAATATTGGAGAAGAATCATGTAAAGGAAATGATCTTTCTCTTCAAGCTTATGAATTATTAAGTCAAGAAAAACGATTTAAATTTTCTGGTAATTGCGAGGGGAGGGATGTGCTTTCAGGTGAGTTCGATGTAGTGGTATGTGATGGATTCACAGGAAATGTTTTACTCAAATTTCTTGAATCTGTTGGTAGCGTTTTGTTGGATGTCCTTCGTGCTGAGTTGCCAAGAGGTAGACGAGGCAAAGTTGGGTCTGCATTTCTTAGAACCAACCTGAAAAGGATTAAGAAACGTCTGGACCATGCTGAGCATGGAGGGGCTCTTCTACTTGGTGTTAATGGTATTTG
>QCRS01000048.1 GCA_003211755.1 Prochlorococcus sp. AG-463-F15
ACAAACCATTGAGTAGAAAGCAAAGGTTCAACAGGAACCTTTCCCCTATCTGAAAAAGGAACACTATGTAAATGAGGTTGAACTTTCACTAAAAAACCCTCATCTTCTAAGGCCTTGACGACTAACTGACGTGCCTCAAAACGATCAAGCCCTTCAAAACGACCAGCATGATTATTCATTGTGCCGTTCTTATTCATGACCGTAATGTGAGGCAAATCGTGTCGCTGACCTATCGCAAAATCATTAGGGTCATGAGCTGGTGTGACCTTCACACAACCAGTACCAAAGTCTTTGTCGACATGTTCATCAGCTATAACGGGAATCTGACGCCCAACCAATGGCAAGGTAAGTAACTTGCCAACAAGGTGGCTATAGCGCTCATCAAGAGGATTCACAGCAACAGCAACATCACCCAACATGGTTTCAGGGCGAGTAGTCGCCACCTCAAGATGGGTGATTCCATCTTGAGCAGGGCCGTTAGTAAATGGATAGCGCAAGTGCCAAAGATTACCCTCGATCTCTTTCATCTCGACTTCCAAGTCACTGACAGCCGAGCCTGAAGCTGGACACCAATTCACTAAATATTCACCTCTATAAATCAAACCCTGCTTATACAACTCAACAAAAGCTTGGGTAACAGCTTCACTAAGACCTTTATCGAGAGTGAAGCGCTGCCTTTGCCAGTCAACCGAATAACCCAAGCGGCGAAGCTGATCGACTATTCGGCCTCCACTCTCACCTTTCCAAGACCAAGCCCTCTCCAGAAATGCCTCCCTTCCTAATTTTTCCTTGCTAGTCCCTTCTACTTTTAACTGCTTTTCAAGAATCGTCTGAACGGCAATCGAAGCATGATCTGTACCTGGTAAACACAGAACGTTCTTACCTTTCAAGCGCTGGAACCTGACAATGGTGTCAATAAGGGCTGTATTAAAGGCATGGCCCATATGAAGACTGCCTGTGACATTTGGTGGCGGAATGACAACGGAAAAGGGCTCACCAGAAGCCTTTGGATCCGAATGGAAAGCACCACTTTCTTCCCAAATTTTTTGCCATCGACGCTCTGTTCCAGCCGAGTCATAGGTCTTAGGCAAAGCATCGGCTGCCTGAGAAAAACCTTCAGATGCGAACAACTCAGTCAAAGCAAAATTGAAGAGTATTCAAACCATGCTCGCAAAACATTACTAAAAATTGTTTTTTTCAATTCAGTCATTTTTGTCTATTGCTTGCCAGGGTATTGCAATCAAACCATCAAGCTCTTGCCAAAGGCTTTTCTCACGCACAACTCTTTCACGCAATCCCACTTCATCTAACAACTGCTCAGCCTGGTCATAGGACACTGACAAAGCCCCTCTAATAGGCATAACCAATACATTGGAGTCAGCAGGATCAGCCATTAACTGCAAGGCAAGACTATCAACATTTCTCTCAAAAAAAATCCTCCGCATTCTTGTGGTTAACCCTGACCCCAAAGCCTCAACAAAGAGATCAATGCTCTTCCTTTCTCCAGAAAGGCCACAATTCAAAGTCAACCAAATAAGAAATTTCACCCAACTATCCAAAGTCCACAGAGGTTGAAAACTATCCCTATGTCTTCGTACCAATTCAATCAAGGCAAAATCAAAGATTTTTGCCTGGATCTGAGTTTGCTGTGATTGTTCCATAGCAGACATCTCCACCACTTACAGTCAGACTGGATTTGCCTTGAAGCGGCATTACGGATCATCATGGATCTAAACGACCCCGAACTCGAATTTTCCGATCTGGTTTATGCGTATCAAAGCTGGGTCATGGCAGTCATTAACGATGAGAAATTGGAAAGTGAGGAAAAGCTGTTAACAGACGAAATCACAGATGAAGCATTAAATGCAATGCGTTTTCTTCCAGGTGAAGTAACAAGTGCTATTGAAACAAGTCTTGCGAGGGTTTATGACGTCGATTCAGACGAATTGGCTGCTCTGCTGTTCCCAGAGGATTGAAATCCTTCCAAAGCAAAATTCAATTCAGAATGGAAAAGCTGATTTACCTGCGTAGAAAAAATACTTTCTTATGTATTTTTCTTTTCGCCTTCTGCAGTTAACGATCTAAAACCTGCACCACAGGCACAACATTCTGATCCCTCAGGTGGGCTAATTAAAAAGCCACCCCCACTTAAATCTCCATAATAATTAAGCACTGATCCTTGCAGAAAAGCGAATTGCTCTGGTTTTGCATATAGCGTGACTCCATCAGCACGAGCAACTGGAACTCCATTGTGATGTCCAGGTTGCAAGCGAATATGAAGCCAACCTTCAGCGCAAGTGTCCTCTAATAAGTCCAAATACATCAAACCAGGAGTAGCACCAAAAGCAGCCTGCCGCCCGAGTTCAGCTGCAGCTGTAGGAGTAATACTCAGGCTTAAGCCCTTTTGCATAAAAACATGCCAATCAAAAAAGAAATGGGCGATCCAGGTTTCGAACCAGGGACATCCTGCTTGTAAGGCAGGCGCTCTACCGCTGAGCTAATCGCCCATTAAACCAATTCTGCCCCACTGCGCTCCGCTAAGCATCATCTCATTGATAAAGCCATGGCATCAGGACAAGAACATGACAAATCAACCAAGAAATGGGCCGCACCATTCGCTCTATTAATTGGTCTTCTTCTAGATGCACAAAGTGGGCTAATTAGTGGAGCAGCATTTTTAACAGGAGGCCTTTTCCTCTCACCAGATCTTGATACATACTCAGTGGCACTAAAGCGCTGGGGAGTTCTCCGAGCTTTGTGGTGGCAATACCAAAAGATAATTCCACACCGTTCAATTTTGTCCCATGGTCCTTTTCTTGGTACAACGTTGAGAGTTTGCTATCTGCTTACTCTGCTCTTATTGATACTTTTTCTTTTTAAACCATTTGGATTGACTGGTTTCTTAGATGCAATGCATTTTATTAGCGAGCCCTTAAAACAACATCCAAAAAATTGTCTTGCAATCTTACTTGGTTTAGAAGCCAGCGCATGGCTGCACCTAATTAAAGATGGTGATCCAATGCCACAAGAATGGCACAAACGAAGATATAAATGAGAAGCTAAATAGCTCATGCAAACAACAAAATGGTTAACAAAGAATCAAATACTTTTATAGAGGCAATCAGAGAATTAATAACTATTGTCGCAGCACTTCGTTCTCCAGTAGGAGGTTGTCCATGGGATCTAGCACAAACTCATAACTCTTTAATTCCCTACCTCCTCGAAGAAGCAAATGAAGTCGCGGATGCAATTCGCAATGGAGATGATGACAACCTGAAAGAAGAGCTTGGAGATTTGTTACTCCAAATTGTTCTACATACACAAATAGCAGAAGATGAAAATCGTTTCTGCTTAAAAGAGGTTGCAGAAAGCATTAATCAAAAATTAATCCGCCGTCATCCACATGTTTTTGGCAATGAAAATTTAGAAACAATAAATGAAGTTAAAAAGAGTTGGGAATTAATAAAGAGGGCCGAAAAGCCTTTTTTGCAATCTAAAAGTCCAATAAGTGATGGATTAAAAAGAAAAGTTCGTTCTCAAACTCCAATTTATGGGGCCATGGAAATATCAAAAAAAACAGCTAATAAAGGATTTAAATGGGAGAATGTCGAGAGTATATGGGATAAAGTAGATGAAGAGTTAAGAGAGCTCAAAGAGGCTCTAAATAAAAAAGATTTTTCAAATGCACAAGAAGAGTTGGGAGATATAATTTTTACACTGATAAATATTGCCCATTGGTTTGACCTCAACCCAGAAGAGGGACTTAATGGAACAAATCAACGCTTCTTAGATCGCTTTTCATATTTCGAATCAAATTTAGAAGGGAACTTTTCTAAGCACTCATCAAATGATCTATTCAAGCTATGGAAAACAGCAAAAAACGAAACTTATAAGAAAAAGAAAAAAAATTCCTTCACTTAAATCATCTACAACTAAATGCTCTAGTCCGAATATTGAATTTGATTGCATAAATATTTTATAGATATAAACACTGCCTCAAATACTCAATACTCCTCACTCAAGCAGGATTAACCATCAAACACTTCTGAAATAATACAAAAAGGTATACAACTCTCCACAGTCTTAGCTAGAAAAAGAATTATTGCCATATGCATGAAATCCACCCCAGCAAACTACAACAGCTGGATAGATGAATATCACCAAGGGATCCGCTATGGCATGGAGGGTAAAATCTTAATTAATGAAAAGAGTACTTTCCAACAAATAACCCTAATAGAAAGTAAGCGGTATGGAAAAGGTCTTTTACTAGATGGCTGCTGGATGACTGCAGAGCATCAAGAAAGGCACTATCACGAATGCCTAGTTCACCCTGCAATATGTAGTGCAGAAAACCTCCACAAGGTTTTGATCATTGGTGGAGGCGATGGTGGCACTGCAAGAGAGTGTTTGCGACACAAAGAAATAGAACATCTAGACATGGTAGAAATAGATGGTCGAGTAGTGGAACTAAGTCAAAAGTATCTACCAACACTTGGTGGCCAAGCATGGAATGATCCTCGACTGCACTTAAAAATCGAAGATGGAATAGCTTGGGTAGCCAAAGCCAATGACAACTCCTATGACGTTGTGATAGTTGATGGATCAGACCCGGAGGGTCCTTCTAAGGGCTTATTCAATAAAAGCTTTTTCAATAATTGCAAGCGAATCCTTCGGCCTGGTGGAGTTTTTGCAACTCAAAGCGAATCTCCAGAAGCATTTCGAAAAGTACACATTGAAACCGTACGAATACTTCGTGAAATCTTTGAATTTGCAGACCCGCTCTATGGATGGGTTCCAATGTATCCAAGCGGTTGGTGGAGCTGGACATTTGCCTCTAGAGAGAGGCCTCGTTACAAAAATCCAATTGCAAAAAGAGCGGAATTTATATCCAAAGAATGTGAAATATGGAGCATTCGGTGGCAACAAGGTGCTTTTGATGCCATCCCTGCCTTCATTGAGCGGGAGCTAAGCAAATGAATGATGAGAAAGCTTTGAACTATGAATTCTTCAATACCGAAGGAGCCGTATTTATGGGAGCCAAGCGCTCAACAAAAGGATGCAAAGTTGGAATATTTGGGGTTTCATACGATGGAACTACTTCATTCCGACCAGGCACACGCTTTGGTCCATCTGCAATTAGAGAATTCAGTAATAATCTCGAAACTTATTGCCCTGCTTTAGATCTTGATCTTGAGGAAATTAATTTTGTGGACCTTGGCGCGTTAGAAATTCCATACGGAGCTCCAGAACCAGTAGTCACTGCAGTCAACAAAGCAACAAGACAATTGCTTGCCGGTGGACTCAAACCTTTAATTCTCGGAGGAGAACATTCGATCAGTGCAGGAGCAGTTCAGGCTGTGGCTGAATACCAACCTGATTTAATTTTGGTGCAACTTGATGCGCATGCTGACCTGCGCAAAGAATGGCTAGGTAACAGTCACAATCATGCCTGTGCAATGCGCCGTTGCTTAGAAGTACTACCAAGCAAACAAATTTTTCAATTAGCAATTAGAAGTGGAACTGGTGAAGAATTTCAAGAGCTCAGAGACTGCAAAAGACTCATATCACATAAACGTGGGGAGCCTGCTGTTGGTCTAGAAAAAGCACTAATTCCCTACTTAGGGAAACCCATTTACTTAACTGTTGATGTTGATTGGTTCGACCCAAGCGTTATGCCAGGCACAGGGACTCCTGAACCTGGAGGATTTCTATGGGAAGACTTTGCAGCCGTGATTGATGTCCTAAAAACACATCAACTCATAGCCGCCGACATTGTGGAACTAT
>QCRS01000049.1 GCA_003211755.1 Prochlorococcus sp. AG-463-F15
CTCAGCAGTTACTTTGCAGAGAAGTCGTATTGATTCACCTATACACCCTGTTGATAATTCCGACTATTTGGGACAATGGGTTATGCCAAATTTGAGGTATCAACAAGCAACCATTTTAGTAGGGTTTTCAGCGATGTATCAACAAGGTATCAACAGATTGGAAACTTTAAAATCCCTTCCACGACTAGAGGTGAAGTAGATATGCACTTTCAAGACATCAATATAGAACTCTTTAATAGCAAGACTTTGTAGAGATTGTTCTCCTTCTGTTCTCCTTCTTTTGAGCTAGTCTGCGCTTATCGACTCAAGTCTTGATGCCAGTTGTTGCTAGAGACGCAGCAGGGAACCTTCAGAAGCATGACATCCTTGGAGGTCGCGCGCAGGTTCTCATGTTCGAGAATCGACCTTCATCTTGGTATTACAAGCAACGTATTCCTCATAAACGAGTTGGCTCTAAGTACGTCACACGCTGTCTAGAAGAGGCTGATCTGGCTAGAGCAATCCTTAAAGGTGAGGATCTCTACCTTGCTTTACAGATGGAGATAGAGGGAGAAAAAGAGCCTCTAAAGAGTCTCCCTATTGAGAGGTTGCTTAAAGATTGGATCAAGCTCACAGAGGAAAGACAAGCCGCAGGTCAAATCTCAGAGGCAACTGTTCGAGGGAAGACAAGTGCAATGCTTGGAGCTATTCGTCTTTACCTCACTAAATACAAGAAGCTCAGCCTGATAAGCCAAATAAGAAAAGACACTTTCCTTGATTACAGCAGTTGGCGAGTCAAAGAAGGTTGGAAATTGATCTCCAACTTTCAAGGCAGCACGCCTCCTAAAGATCAAACGATTAAGCGTGATTTAGTTCAGGTCAAAGATTGGTTCCAGAACTTCCTCATTCCACGTGGGTATACGGAAGTAATGCCTTCATTCGAAAAGATCAATATCCACCAAGACAAGCTCGATGCAAACCCTCCTATTCCTTTAGAACCTGATTGGCGCCACATCTACACCCATCTCGATACGTGGGCGAATGATGCAGACAAGGTGACTAACGGCAATCATCTAAGGATTGCTTATTGGCGTCAGTTATTCCGTCACTTTGTTCTTGTTGCCTACAACACAGGTTGTCGTCCAAGTGAATTACTAGGCAAGCTTGAGAAGCAACGCAAACAAAACAAAGACGGTACTTACATCATCAAAGAAGTTCTCAAAGGTGGATTGAGATGGGAAGACGTAGAGGTTGAAACAGCAATCCATACAGCTGAATCAGGTAAAGAGTTTGAGTTTGAAGAAGCTTTTCTCTACATCAGATATTCCAAGACTGGTATTCCAAGAGAGGTTCCGTCAAACACAGGTAAGTTCTTTATTCGATGGAGAAAATACTGCGACCAATATAGAAAACAGATTGGATTAAAACCACTCACTAAACGTGACTTTGTCTTCTTTAACCCTCATACCAATAAGCCTTACTCCTACTCGATGGTTTGTAAGGCATGGAACGATATGAGAACGGAGTTGTCACTTTTGCTTTCTCCAGTCAGAACGAATCAGAAGTACACCCTTTATTCATTACGCTCCTCTTACATCACCAATCAGATTGAAGAGGGAAAAGATATCTACCTGATCAAGAAGATCACTTCTGATAAATAGAAACCGATCAAATTTATTCCTCTCTTTCTGTTTCGGATTAAATCGTTTAACAGCTAATCAATAAGAGACATATTGTGTTGAGTGTGGATTTATGCAATTCAATCACTTACAACTCTTATATCAGAGCTATTCATTGGGAATTTCAGGATGAGTTATCTCAGGGCCTTAATGCCTGCACTCCAAAATAAAAAGTACTTCAATTATGGAGGCCAAGGCCCTCTCCCAACACCATCACTTGAAGCTATTAACGCAAGCTGGAAGATAATTCAAGAGTTGGGGCCTTTCACAAATAATGTCTGGCCTTATGTGGCAGGTGAACTGAACGCCACAAGAAACCTCTTAGCAAAAATTTGTGGGGTTGCTATCAATCGCATTGCACTCACAGAAAATGTCACAAGTGGTTGTGTCTTGCCCATGTTGGGACTGCCATTTGCTTCCGGCGATCATCTTTTAATTAGTGATTGCGAGCACCCAGGTATTGTGTATGCATGCAGAGAGTTAGCCCATCGTCAGCAATTGTTTATAGACATATTGCCCGTCAAGCAACTACGAGGCGGAGGCAATTGGGAGGAAACTACTGAACAAATTCTACTAAAAAACCTGGAAACAAAATTAAGACCGAGCACGCGACTAGTCGTCCTCTCTCACCTCCTATGGAACACAGGACAACTGATGCCAATCTCAGCTGTGGCAGAAAGACTTTCCAATCATCCAAATAATCCCTACCTTCTAGTAGATGCAGCTCAAACCTTTGGGCAGATCCCAGTTAAAGAAGCAGCAGCCAAAGCAGATATTTATGCTTTTACAGGGCACAAATGGGCATGTGGTCCAGAAGGGTTGGGAGGAGTTGTGCTTTCTGAGAGAGTTCTAGAAGAAGCCAATCCCACCCTTATTGGATGGCGCAGCCTTAAACATGAAGGGAACACAAGCGAAGAGAGTCTTACCCCCTTTCATCTAGATAGCCGGCGCTTTGAAGTGGCAACCTCATGTATACCTCTACTGGCTGGACTCCGATCTTCTCTCGAATTACTGGAAAGCGAAAATACTGAAACAGAAAGGCTCAGAACTATTCAAAAATTGAGCTTTCAATTTTGGAGCAGTCTACAAAACTTAGAAGGCGTGAAGTCTATTCTGGAAGGGCCTCCACCTGCAGGGCTAGTAAGCTTCACTCTCCTTGAAAGGCGCTCACCCCAAGAAATAGTCAACCTGCTAGGAAAGAAAGGGCTCTGGATTAGAGATTTAGAAGATCCTGTTTGTCTACGTGCATGTTTACATATCACTAGCGAAGAAGAAGAAGTAAAAGCCCTCAATGAGGCTATTGAGCAATCAGCCACCAGAAGCTAATAATTGTCTCTTCACCTATTCATTGACTTACTTCGTAGTGCTTGTTTGGCTTGCTCTCGATCGTCAAAGTGAACTTTCTTAGATCCAACGATCTGATAGTCCTCATGGCCTTTTCCAGCAATAAGTACTGCATCAACCGATGATGCTTGAGCAATAGCAATTTCAATAGCTAAAGATCTATCAGCTTCCACAGTTATTTCAGTATCAAGAGGTATCCCATTCAAAACATCTTTAATGATCTCTTGTGGATCTTCAGTGCGAGGATTATCAGACGTAAGAACTAAGCGGTCAGCCAACTCAGAAGCCACAAGTCCCATCTGAGAACGCTTACCTCGATCTCTATCACCTCCACAACCAAAAACACAAATCAAGTCACCTCTCACGAAAGATCTTGAAGCAATAAGCGCATTCTTTAAACCATCAGGAGTATGGGCATAATCCACTAATACAGTTGGCAGGCGAACACTGTCAGGAGGCTCAACAACTACAACTCTCTCCATGCGTCCAGGAACCCCTGGGAAATCAACAATCCCTTCTAATAAATCAGGTAATGGCAATCCCTGTTGAATAAGTACGCCAACAGCTTGAAGAAAATTCATCAAATTAAAGCGCCCTATCAAAGGAGATAGAAATCTGCCTTGGCCAGCAGGACTTTGCAAAAGTCCTTTAACTCCTTTCTTAGTCATCTCTATCTCTGAGATGCTTAACTCTGCTTTGTCGACATTGGTACCACCTTCGGCTAACGAACATCTCCAGCATCTCTCTCTTAATTGCTGTGCAAGCCTCTCCCCCCATACATTATCAATATTGACAACCGCCTTTGCCTCTGAGGAAGAAAATAACGGTGATTTAAACAAGTGGGTTTTCGCCTCAAAGTATTCCTCCATAGAAGAGTGATAATCGAGATGGTCCTGGGTCAAGTTGGTAAATATTGCACCAGCGAAACGGCATCCAGCCACTCGCTGCTGCACAAGAGCATGAGAACTCACCTCCATAGCGCCCAATAGAGCTCCAGCATCAACAGCAGCAGCAAGATGCGCCTGCAAAACATCTGCAAAAGCTGTGGTATGCGTCGAGATATCACTATGAGAAGGCCAGCGATTAACCAAAGTTCCAAATAGAGCTGAAGGTTTGCCCACAAATGCACTGAGATGCTCTATCAGATGGGTAACAGTCGTTTTGCCATTGGTCCCAGTTACACCTATCAAAGCCATCTTTGAAGACGGCTGTTGCCAAAAAGCTGCAGCCAACTCACCGACCCATTGACCTGCAGGTTCAGGTAAAACCAGCACTGAATCTTGTCTAAAAGGAGGATTTAGATTGGCGGCCTTTGCGCTAATCACTGCGGCTACTGCACCAGCAGAGAAAGCATCAGTCCAGAATTTTCCTCCATCGACAGTATTTCCTGGTAATCCAAGAAATAAACTTCCTGCACTCGCACAACGAGAATCACAAGTAATGTCCTTTATCAGAGGATTAGCCAACCCTGATGGAACTCTCAAACCAGCAGTTCGAATAAGAGCATGAAGTCTCTGTGGTACTGAAAATGTATCCATATATGCAGCCGCTCTAACCCGACTCAATAATTTTAATCAGAATCTTTTGCAGCCACTGAAAAAGTCCTTCGCCATTCAACCTTGGCGAGGCATGAGGAAGTTCAATGAACTCTTTTAAATCATTTCTTCCGAGAAGCATCACAGGAACTTGCAAGTCATAACGCATTTGTATATTCCTAGGAGTATCAACAGCATCGATATCAATCACAAGAAGCTCTAAAGGAGGCTTTAAATGATGCAAAGACAAACTTCGCAACCTTTGCTCAAGGCCTTCACAGAGGCAACAACCTTTTCGACTATAGATAACTAAAAAGGTTTCACTCATCAATCGGGTACAGGGTCACACCCACAAGGAGTAAATGGGTGACATCTTGAAAGCCTTTTCAAAGTAAGCCAACCACCCTTCCAAGGACCATGACGAGATATCGCTTCCATTCCATAGGCACTGCAACTTGGAATAAAACGACATCTAGGACCAAGAACGGGAGAGACCCAATGACGATAAGCTCTAATTAAAGCCAAAAGGATTGCTCCTAGAGTGCTATTCAGCTTTTCTCGAATGTCGAGATATAGAGTATCTGGTTCGTGCATCACGAAATGCTCCTTGGACCTTTAGTCCAGCATGGCGCTCATGATCACAATTGTCCTCTCAATTTTGTCTTATGTCTCGATACCGCGGACCTCGACTGAGGATCACGCGGCGCTTGGGAGACCTCCCAGGTCTCACTAGGAAGGCCGCGAAGCGGTCCCATCCTCCAGGTCAGCACGGCCAAGCCCGTCGCAAGCGCTCTGAATACGCGATCCGCCTAGAAGAAAAGCAAAAGCTGAGGTTCAACTATGGAATATCAGAGCGACAGCTCGTCCGCTATGTCAAGAAAGCTCGTGCTCAAGAAGGTTCAACAGGAACCAACCTCCTAAAGCTTTTGGAGAACAGGCTTGACAACGTTTGTTTTAGACTTGGCTTTGGCCCAACTGTCCCAGGTTCTCGACAATTAGTGAACCATGGACACGTAACCGTAAACGGCCGGGTTCTTGACATTGCAAGCTATCAATGCAAGTCAGGCGATGTGGTTGCCATAAGGGAAAGAAAAGGCAGCAAGAAACTTGCTGAAGTCAATCTAGAGTTCCCAGGTCTAGCCAATGTTCCACCTCACCT
>QCRS01000050.1 GCA_003211755.1 Prochlorococcus sp. AG-463-F15
AGTTTCTTCTTTTAAGTTCTTTGTTATTTGTTCGTCATTAGTTCTTGAAAAGTTTTCTGCTGTATTAGTCCATCCGCATTTAGGACAAGCCAACGCTCTATCAGAGATTCTTGCTCCACAACTAGGGCAATCAATGAGTGCCATTTAGATATAAGGGAACTAGATATTTAGCTTATCTTTCAAAGTCAGGTATTTCTACAGAAATTTTGAACTGTCTTAAACGACCCACTAAGGACATATAAACCCCCATACACCCCTCCAGAAAGTCACCATGAAGGATGAATGGATTGATTCATTGAACTGATTTCTAAAGTCTTGGAATTGATCCTCAACGTCGGAGAGGAAAGGAAAGCTTGAATACTCGGTACAGAAACACGCACCGCCTTGGTATCACTCCATCAATCAGCGATGTGTGGATAGGTTTTAAAAATGGTGTGGATAGAAAAAATTGGAATAACTCAGATCTGTTGCCGTCAATAGTTTTCTCAACAGAGGGTTCTTATTGGGAATAGGGACGTTTTTCTGTCAGTTGCGATCTGTTTGTATTAGTAATCAAAACTTGATTGAAATAGAATAGAAATAAGAGGGTGAGAATGTTAAGCCATCCACACACCATCCACACATCGCAATATCGCTGAGATCCCATGGCACAACAGGAACCTAACTACTGGCTAATGAAAAGCGAGCCAGATGTATATGGAATAAATCATCTAAAACAAGAAGTTCTCACCTTATGGGATGGAATTCGCAATTATCAAGCTCGCAACTTTATGCGCTCAATGCAAGTTGGAGATAAGGCGTTTTTTTATCATTCAAACTGTAAGCCACCAAGCATCGTAGGCCTGATGGAGGTATCGAAAACTGGTTTAATTGACCCAACCCAATTTGATGAGAATTCAAAATATTTTGATGAAAAATCATCTAGGGGAAAGCCAAGGTGGGATTGTGTTCAGATGAAATATGTCGGAATATTTAATCAATCAATCAGTCTAGAAGAGCTTAGGGAAATTTATACTCCTGAAAAGCTGCAAGTTGTCAAAAGAGGTAACAGGCTTTCCATAATGCCTGTCTTAAAAACAACTGCTAATGATCTATTAAAACGGTTAGGGAAACCTATTGTATAAAATTAAAATCAATGAGACTCCTAACTAGCCATCCTAGATAAAAGATACTATCTAAATATATTTCTTATTTGTAAATAAATAATTCTTCTTGATTAGACTCAACCTTGAAGAAAAGATCTATTCACAAAAACCAAATAAACTTGTACTTTCTCAGAGTTGGTTCACATCTCTTTAAGACTGATTAGGCTAAGCTTCGCACAGACTTATAACTCTATCTAAAAAGTTACTTAACTCTTCCAATCCATCTACTCCAATAACTCCAATGTGAAATATAGTTGCGCTTTAAGAAACACTCAAACTAACATAATCCATTATCAAAACTTTTTGTGATCACTATTCCACACTGACCTCATTGCCCCTGTAATTAATTGTGCTGCAGGTATAGGCCAAAAAGCCTCAAACCCTCGAAAGTGCTGACCATTGCCCTCAAGAATAATTTGGAGGCTCCAAGTATCTCGATCACCATCAAGACAACCCCACCAGGGTTGTCTTTCTATTTCAAGACAAATTGACTCCTCTCTCATTAACTTATTTTCCAACTGCTTATGTTGATTAATTAACTCATTAATAAGAGGGATTAAAGAAGTCCACTCTTGTTCTGTTAATTCAAATGCCCAACCATCACCTCCAATGATTACTGGAAAAATTCTCCGTGAAGTATCCCTTGCTAAACGCCACCCAGGACCCTCATGTTGAATCATGCCTTAACCAGGGAGCAAATCGGGCTGATCTTGCTCATCACTTAATTCAACAATTGCCCTATGTACTGGCTTAACACTAGATTCTTCAAGAAGCCCATCAAAGTCATCAAAGCGACGCTGCTTAGCACGAAAAGCTATGCGAACTGTAGTTAGATAGCGATTACTTGATTGTCTAATGAGACTCTCACCTCGTTTTGCAAGATCTTTTGAATCCAAGCCGGATTTAATCACAAAACCACTCAAATTGAAAATCTACTCTAAGGCAAGGGCCTTGAATTTCAGTTAATCAACTCACTTTTAAACCTTCCCTGGCTTGTCATCAGTGTGGTGAATCAATCCAAGCAGCTCAAAATGATCTACTTGTCAAGAGCTGAAAAAGTAAATAGAGGAGCCAAATACATAAGGTTATGACTAAATTCCTGGGAGGTTTTTAGGGTCAAAACACTAAATATAATTGCTGTATACACTGAGACGAGCTCTGAAATAGTGGAGTAGATCAATCATTTTTTTATTTCAGGGTCCTCTCTATACAAAGAAAATACCTGGAGCTTCAACTACTTCATCTACTGTCCCCTATTAATCTCGTAAAGAAACAAACCTGGCTATTGCCATGGAAAATGCCATAAAAGAGGACCAAAAGTCTTGGAATCTCCAAAGAGTCGGGACCCTTGCAATTGATTTAGGAAATTCAACAACAGTCGTAGCCTTTCAAGAAGAAAAGGATATCAAGCCAAAACTTCTAAATCTTCCACCAATAAGTAGAGCTCCGGGAGAGGTTCCAAGTCTTGTTGTGGATGCAGAAGAGAATGCTCTAAATTCGCCACTTGTTGGGCAACAAATACTGAACTTAGAGGAAAAAGAAAAGCAAAATTTCAACATCTGCAATGACTTCAAACGTTGGATAGGAGCCAATAATTCCCCGCTACCAGGAAAATCCAAGCTAATGCCAGAGAAGGCAGGCGAAATCTTAATTCAACAAATTTGGAAGCGACTCCCACCCCAATTAACAATCAAACGCCTTGTATTAACTGCGCCTGTTGACACATATCGTGCTTATAGAACTTGGCTTCAAAAAGTCTGCAACTCGCTTCTTGTCGATGAAGTTGCACTAGTCGATGAGCCAACTGCTGCTGCCATGGGAGCTGGACTGCCAGCAGGGTCAAAACTCCTCGTCATCGATATTGGTGGATGCACAATTGACCTTTCGTTAGTAGCTCTAGAAGGTGGTGAAGGTCGTGCAGAGCCAATAGCTCAGTTACTACGCTTTGCCGGTGAAGATCTTGAAGACAAAAGCACACAAGTTCTTCGATGTGCAAAGGTCCTAGGGAAGAGTGGTCTCCGTCTTGGGGGAAGAGACTTTGATCGCTGGATTGCGAATCATTTATATCCAAATGAGCCTTTACACGATTCACTTCTTGATGCTGCCGAAAGGCTCAAATGTCGTCTCAGTCAAGATGATCTGAAAGCAACAGAAATACTTGAAGAAGCTTGTGAATACTCAGCAAAAGGGATAACACAATATCTTCGACTAAATAGGGTTCAATTAGAAGAATTACTTATTGATCGTGGATTCATCAAAAGCCTGTCAAAGCTTCTTTCACAAACACTGCAACTTGGTGAATTAAATAATTGCACCCTCAAAGATCTACATGGTGTCGTCCTAGTAGGAGGAGGTGCACGAATTCCACTCGTACGTAGATGGTTAAAAGGAAGAATCCAACCAGCGCCTTTATTAACTCCACCACCTATAGAAGCTGTTGCGAAGGGAGCACTAAGCTTGACTCCAGGTGTGACGATCCGTGATGTACTTCAAAAAGGGGCATCACTTCGTTGTTGGGACAAGAAAAGTGGAAAACATATATGGCATCCACTTTTTATAGCTGGGCAACCCTGGCCAACAACAAAAGGGCTAGAATTAATTCTATCGGCGAGCAAAGAAAGCCAGCGAGAAATCGAGCTTTTAATTGGAGAGCCTGAGGCAAAGGGTAGCCATGAAGTGATTTACGTAAATGGGATTCCAACCATTAAAGATATATTCATTGAATCTAAAGTTACAGCTTGGGAAGATCGCACCCTTTCCTTCATCCTTAATCCGCCAGGCCAACCTGGAGAAGACTGTTTAAGGTTAAAATTCACTATTAATGATGCTGGCAAGCTTGAAGTCGAAGGCTTAGATATGCGTACTGGTGAAGATCTGAAGAAAAAAACTTTAGGCTTAGTTAATTAAAAAACTATTTGGTTAAGTTAAGACTATAAATATCTTCCAAATACTTTTTAATCCTTTAACTGGCGAAGAAAGACTCCTTCTTCTCCATCTAAATCTCGTAAACGTAATTCGATTGTCTCTGTTCGACGTGTAGGTACTTGTCGCCCGAAGAAGTCTGGCTGTATAGGAAGTTCCCTATGCCCTCTATCAACCATCACCAATAGCATCACACGCTTTGCTCTACCCCAGGATTGAAGAGCTTCAAGAGCAGCGCGCACAGTTCGACCAGTAAAAATCACATCATCCACCAAAACAACTTGGCGATCCTCAACACTTGTAGGAAGCTCAGTTGGCTGAACCATGCGGGTGCCAATACGAACCAGATCATCTCTATGAAAGGTGGGGTCAATACTCCCTTGATCAATAGGATGTCCAACTATTTCCTTTAGTTCCCTTGCGAGGACTTTAGAAAGTTGAACTCCTCTAGTTGGTATTCCTAGCAGCAAAAGAGTCCTACTATCAGAGATGCTTTCCAGCACTTGAGAGGCGAGGCGAGAAATAGTTCTCCCAAGCTCTTTTTCAGAAAGTATCTCCATCCTTTCATCTTTGCGAATGATAGCCATTTCAATATCTCTTGAAGATAGATTTTATGACGTTCCCCTAAAATAGATGCTGAATTGAATTCACAAAAGCTGACGGAAGTAGACAGAAAAGCAAGTAGAGACCTTTGAGGAAGTAATTTGCTAATTAAGAGTCCAAGAAGCAAGAATTATCTCGGTCACAATGCCCAACATTAGCTCCGGAGAATCAAGAGGATCCGGCCGAGTGTCACCTGTTGTCCTGGCTATTCTGGATGGATGGGGGCACCGAGAGGAAGAAGAGAACAATGCGATTAAGAATGCTCAAACACCAATAATGGATTCATTATTAACCGCATATCCAAACACATTGATCGAAGCAAGTGGGGCTGATGTTGGACTACCTGACAATCAAATGGGCAACTCCGAAGTCGGTCATCTAACCATCGGGGCCGGAAGAATAATTCAACAAGAACTGGTTCGCATTAGCAATACTGTAAGAAACAGTGAACTTGAAAAGATTCCTGCACTTTTAGAGCTAGCAAAATTTTTAAAAAATACTGATAGCACTCTTCACCTGATTGGCCTTTGCTCCGATGGTGGAGTCCATAGTCACCTTGACCACCTATGTGGACTACTCAATTGGGCTTCCAAGGTTGGCTTACACAAAGTCGCAATTCACGTTTTTACCGATGGCAGAGATACACCAACGAAAAGCGCAAAGGATTATTTGATCCACATTGAAAACGCAATCAAAAAAAATGGAGTAGGAGAGATTGCAAGCCTATGCGGAAGATATTGGGCCATGGATAGAGACAATCGCTGGGAACGAACTTCAAAGGCCTACGAGTTGTTAACCAATCCAAATCTGCCTTTAAGTCAATTATCGGCTCATGAAAGTCTTGAACAAAGCTATAAAGCCGGGACTACAGATGAATTTCTTGAGCCAATAAGGCTTTCTTCTTCTTACCTAAAAGAAGGAGATGGATTGATCATGTTCAACTTCCGACCAGACCGGGCCAGACAATTGATGCAAGCATTAACAAA
>QCRS01000051.1 GCA_003211755.1 Prochlorococcus sp. AG-463-F15
CCACCCCAGCTCGGTTGTAATCAACTAAAGAATGCGTTGAGCCCGCAAGACGATCACTCCCTGCATGTACCAACTTGCCTGCATCTTCTTCCATATGAAGACGCTCTATTCCAATTTTTTTTAAATAAGTTTCCTTACCCTTTTCTGCAACCTCTACTTCAATCCATCCATCTTCAGCAATCGGTTCATCAAACTGTGAAATCTGATAATTCTTTGGCAAGTCAGGATAAAAATACTGCTTACGATCAAATTTACTATGCTCAGCAATCTTCAAATTTAAGGCCATCGCAGCCTTGACTGCATACTCCAGTACCTTCTGATTTAGTACTGGAAGAGTTCCTGGTAGCCCGCAGACAATTGGGTCAATATGGGTGTTGGGATCATCACCAAAAGCCGTAGAGGCTGAAGTGAAAATCTTACTATTGGTTCCGAGCTGTACATGAGTTTCCAAACCAATTACAGCTTCCCAGTCAGTATTAGATTCTTTCATCACCATCTGAATAGAATTACAGATCCTATGGAAGTGCTTGTCGACGACTATCGACAAACTGAACTAAAACACTAAAAGACAGTATAAAAAAAAACAAAGCGATGGCTTCTTCAGCCACAAAACCATTACTAATCCTTGGTGGAGGACTGATAGGACTAGCTATAGCGTATGAATTAGCCAAAAAAGGACGTAAAGTTGAAATTCTGAGTCGCTGCAGAAGTGAAGCTGCAGGTTTCGTTGCAGCTGGAATGCTAGCGCCCCATGCTGAGGGTCTCAAAAGTCACCTTCTTAAACTGGGTCAATTGAGCCTGAATCGCATACCAGCATGGGTTCAAGCAATCGAAGAAGACAGTGGAATTAACTGCGGACTAAAAAACTGCGGAATAGTGGTGCCATTTCCCTCCGAAGATAAAAGAGATGCACATTCCACCGCCTCCTTCGGCCAAACACTAAATCGCAAAGAACTTGAACTTGAAGTACCTGGCATAGGTACCCATTGGCAAACCGGATTGCTCTTCACTCAAGATGGCCAAATAGATAATCGACGGCGACTTATGCAAGCCCTAGAAAAAGCATGCTTGGACCTAGGAGTGCACTTTCAAGAAGGGGTAGAGGTGCTAAATGTGATAGCAGACAAAAAAGAATTTCAAGGAGTACAGATCCTCAACGCGGATAGGAAAGTCGAAGTGCTGCCAAGCAACGAAGGTGTTCTCTGTAGCGGAGCATGGAGTAATCAAATCTTTAACGCGATACCCATCTTTCCTGTGAAAGGACAAATGTTGTCACTTCAAGGACCTAAAGAAGCGCTGAAAAGGATCATCTTTGGACCAGGGACTTATTTAGTCCCAAGAGAAGATGGTTTAGTCGTGATTGGAGCCACTAATGAAAAAGAAGCGGGGTTTTATTCAGGACTAACACCTGCAGGCCAACGACAACTTCTTCAAGGCATTGAAGCACTACTCCCAGAAGCAACTAAATGGCCTCAAATGGAGCGATGGTCGGGCTTCAGGCCCTGTTCACCAGACGGAGCCCCATTGTTGGGGTCTTCAATATTAAAAGGCCTTTGGCTAGCAACAGGACATCATAGGAATGGAGTCCTCCTTGCTGCTATCACAGCTGAATTACTTGCTAAAAGTATCTGTCAAAACCAGCTCAGCCACAATGAAGATAAGCTTCTTAAACAATTCAGTTGGACTCGCTTTAAAAATAAATACTGATTAAACAGCCGGCATAATCAACTCTCACTTCGCCAAGACTGATCAGAAGGCATCCAATCATTAATTTCAGAAGGTTCAAACCAAAGACCTATCTCAAAAGCTGCAGTTTCAATACCATCTGATCCATGGATAACATTACGACCAATATTTACAGCAAGGTCACCACGGATAGTTCCTGGATTCGCTTCTAATGGTTTTGTTGCACCAATCAAAGTACGTGCACTAGCAATCACCCCATCACCTTCCCAAACCATTGCGACCACAGGGCCACTAGTAATGAATTCAACCAAACCTTCAAAGAAAGGACGATCTCGATGTACTCCATAATGCTTTTCCGCTAAGTCACGACTAGGTCTCAGTTGTTTCAGAGCAATTAATTTGAATCCTTTCCGTTCAAAACGACCCAAAATTTCACTTATTAAGCCTCTTTGAACACCATCAGGCTTGATCGCGACAAAAGTCCTTTCGACATCCATGAAAATCAAAAAATCACCATTAGGCCATCGTCTTCTGCAGACTGCCTTATTGGCAAGTGATGCAAAGACAAAGCATGCGACGATTCTTTGATCTCATCAATTCCTCTAAAGTCCATCAAATTATGAAAATGACACTACGTTTTAGGCCTTGACAACAGCCAACCCTCCTTCTAATACAAACATTTGGACTATCAATGACAGTTCATTTTTGTATGGCCTAAATCGTTGGGGAGATAACTATTTCTCCATCAACGAAAATGGTCATATCAGTGTTCAACCCAAAGGTCAACAAGGTTGCACCCTCGATCTCCTGGAACTAGTGCAAGAGCTAGAAGGCCGCAATCTCAAACTCCCTTTACTCATAAGATTTGACGACATTCTTGAAGACCGACTAAAGCGGCTACACGAAGCTTTTAATCAAGCAATCTGCCAATACAAGTACAAAGGACGATATCAAGGAGTATTTCCCGTAAAATGCAATCAATACCGTCATGTGGTCGAAGAGTTAATAACATGCGGACGACGCTGGCATTTTGGGCTAGAAGCTGGCAGTAAAGCAGAACTCCTAATCGCGCTTTCTTTAATTAACGATCCAGAAGCTTTACTTATTTGCAATGGCTACAAAGATCAAAGCTATATAGAAACAACTATTCTTGCTAGGCAACTAGGACGCCAACCAATAGTAGTTATTGAGCAAGCAGATGAGGTTGAAAGAATAATTACTGCTAGTCAAGTTATTGGTGCAGCACCTCTGATTGGAGTGAGGGCAAAGCTATCCAGTCGCAGCAGTGGACGATGGGCAAATTCCATTGGCGAAACAGCTAAATTCGGTCTCTCAGTTCCTGAAATACTTACAACAATAGAGAAATTACGTAAATCAAATCTCCTAAAAGATCTGCGACTACTACATTTTCATGTAGGTAGTCAAATCAATGACATCGCCATATTAAAGGATGCCTTACAAGAAGCTGGGCAAATCTACATCGAATTGAATCGTTTAGGTGCACCCATGGGCTATCTAGACGTCGGTGGCGGTTTAGGCATCGACTATGACGGTAGCCAAACAGCAACAGAGGCATCGACTAACTACTCTCTGCAAAACTATGCCAACGATGTCGTCGCAACGATTAAAGAATGTTGCGAATCCAATAATATTGAAATGCCAACCTTAGTTAGTGAAAGTGGACGTGCTATCGCTAGTCACTTCTCAGTTTTAGTATTCAATATCCTTGGTAAAAGCGTAGTCCCTGCTGAGATTCCTCCAATCAAAAAAAATGAATCTCTAATCGTGCGCAACTTACGTGAAACTTTGGCATTTATCCAAAACATTCCAAAAGATTCCAATATAGACAGCTCAAAACTTCAAGAATTTTGGAACGATGCCATTAAATTCAAAGATGACGCATTAAGTGCATTTCGCCTTGGATACCTTGGACTACCTGAAAGAGCTATAGCAGAACAACTAACCTGGGCCTGTGCAAAAGCCTTAGTAGAACCTCTATCTCAGTCTGGGCTCATTCCAGAAGAGCTCAAGGCACTACGTTCAGCCTTGGCAGGAACTTATTATGCAAACTTATCAGTTTTTCGTTCAGCACCAGACACTTGGGCGATCAATCAAGTATTTCCTATCGTGCCCATACACCGCCTAAACGAAGAGCCAAAACAACTGGGGCATTTTGCAGATCTCACATGTGATTCCGACGGTAAACTTGCGAGATTTATCGACAACGGACAAATTAAACCACTACTGGAGCTTCACGAATTAAAGCCTGATGAACAATACGTAATAGGAATGTTTCTAGGAGGTGCCTATCAAGAAGTGATGGGGAACCTGCACAACTTATTTGGCAGCACTAACTCCGTACACCTTCGTTTAGCGCAAGGTGGTGGTTATAGATTGGATCATGTAGTCCGTGGAGATACAAAAGCAGATGTCCTTGAAGTAATGGGGCATAATCCTGATGCACTACTCGAAAGACTACGAATAGCGAGTGAAGAAGCAATACAGCATGGCAGCTTAAAAATTAAAGATGCACAACGCCTTATGGATCATCTGGAAAATAGCTTGAGACAAAGTACTTATCTACAAAATGACAGTCAAGATAAAGCAGAAACCAGCTCCTTACGGGCAAAGTTCAATGCATCAGGTAATCCCTTAGCATCACGACCCCCAGCTTGAGCCAAATTGGGGCGTCCACCACCTCCTCCTCCACAGAATTTGGCTACTGCACCAATAAACTTTCCTGCCTGCAAACCACTTGCAATGACCTCTGAACCAAAAGCAGCAACAAAAGTTACTTTGTTTAAATCCTCCGGATCTGGAAGTCCACCTAAAATGATCGCGGCATGTTCTCCTAAGTGATCAACAAGGCCTTTAGCAGCAGTTTTAAGAGCTCCTCCATCAATACCATCTAGACGTTCAACTAGCAATTGACTATTGCCAACACAAGTCGCTTGAGTTGCAAGCACCAAAGCCTTCGCAAGAGCAAGTTCCTCATGAGCAACTGCAAGTGCTTTACAACTAAGTTTGACTTCATCTTGAAGAGCAACAACTCGTTCCAAAATTTCTGATGGTTGAGCCTTAAAGCTCTCACCAAGTTTCTTCACTATTGCATCTCTCTCATTCAGATAATCCAAAACTGCAGGGCCTGCTACAGCCTCGATACGACGAATACCTGAAGCAATTCCACTTTCAGAGATAATCTTAAAAACACCTATTTCAGCAGTACTAACAACATGGGTCCCACCGCATAACTCCATAGAAACGCCTGGAACATCAACTACACGAACAACATCGCCATATTTCTCTCCAAACATTGCAACAGCGCCTAACGCCTTAGCATTTTCGATAGGCATTTCCTTAACTTCTAAAGAATAAGCTTCAGAAATCCATCCATTGATTAATTTTTCAATCTCCTCTAATTCAATAGATGTCACCGCACGAGGAGAATAAAAGTCAAAGCGCAAGCGATCAAACGTCACTAGTGATCCAGCCTGACTAACACTGGGATCAATAACCTGTTTAAGTGCTGATTGTAAAAGGTGAGTAGCAGTGTGATTAGCCTGAGCTCGTCGACGAGAAATCTGGTCGACTTTGCTATGAACCACATCGCCAGTGCACAAAGCTCCACCTTTAATACGACCAGTATGAACAAAAACATTGCCAATACGAGTCACAGTATCAACTTCAACGAAGCCGCAATCACTATTTGAACTACCACAGATAATTACTCCACAATCACCAATCTGACCTCCACCCTCTCCATAAAATGGAGTGCTATC
>QCRS01000052.1 GCA_003211755.1 Prochlorococcus sp. AG-463-F15
TGATTTTTCTAATTGCATTGCACAGTGGATTTAGGTTGTGATGCAAAGGTTCTCCTCCAGTAATTACAACAAAAGCAGCTCCTTTTAATCTTGCGTTGGATACATCTCTAGAAAGATGTATCACACTCTCTTGAGGAAAGTTGTCTTCTGCCCATGAGTTTTTAGTGTCGCACCATGAACATTTGACTTTGCAATGGGCAAGTCTGATAAAGAAAGCACTTCTACCTGCATGAGCTCCTTCTCCTTGCAAGGAGTGGAATTTTTCCACTACAGGAAGTGTGGAAGTCATTAAGGTTGATTAGAAAATTCTTTGTTTGTAGGAGGTTTGGTTTGTTGGAGTGCTTCGGTAGGGGATGCTGGTAGACGTGATTGGGCCGCTTCGATTAAGCCTCGAAAAAGAGGATGAGGTTTACCAGGTCTCGATAGAAATTCAGGATGATATTGACATGCTGTAAAAAATGGATGTTCTTTTAGTTCAATGAGCTCTACAAGACGACCATCTGGTGACGTACCGCTTATGGAATAGCCAGATTCAATAAAGAGATTGCGATATGAATTGTTGAATTCATATCGATGTCTGTGGCGCTCATAAACTACTTGTTCACCATAAAGTCTTTGCCCTAAAGTTTCTGACTTGAGTCTGCATGGATAGACTCCGAGTCTCATTGTTCCCCCCAGATCCACTACGTCTTGTTGTTCAGGAAGCAGGTGAATAACTGGGTGATCTGTATTTGGATCAAGTTCATAACTGGTGGCCCCTGTTAGGCCTGCCTGGTTGCGCGCCCATTCAATTACTGCGCATTGCATTCCTAAACACAAACCAAGGAAGGGAACACGCTGTTCTCTTGCCCATCGAATTGCTGCAATTTTGCCATCAACGCCACGATTACCGAATCCACCCGGAACAACTACAGCATCCATGCTTTTGAGTAGTTTTTCTGGACCTTCTGTTTCGATTTGCTCTGCGCATACCCAGTGAAGATCTAATGATGCATCCTGAGCTATGCAGGCATGTCTTAGTGCTTCAACTACAGACAGGTAGGCATCATTTAATTGAACATATTTGCCAACGAGAGCAACCTTTACTGATGGGCCAGGGTGACGCAGTTTATGGACCAGTTCTGCCCAATCCCTTAAGTCACATTCATGATCTTTTAAATCGAGTACGGTAAGTATTTCTCTACATAGACCTTCTTCTTTTAGGGCAAGAGGAACTGAATAGATACTGTCTGCATCTAGTGAAGGTATCACTGCTTGTTGATTAACTCCGCAGAAACCACTGATTTTTCTTCTTAGATCATTGTTAATTGGTTTATCACTCCTACACACCAATAAATCTGGTTGGATACCAATAGAGCGAAGTTCTTTGACGGAATGTTGAGTGGGTTTAGTTTTTAATTCGCCCGATGTCCCAATAAATGGCAAAAGTGTTACGTGGATATATGCAATATCAGTTCGTCCTACATCACCTCTAAATTCCCGAATTGCTTCTAAAAAAGGTAATGACTCAATATCACCAACAGTTCCTCCGATTTCAGTTATTACAACATCAGCTGCACTATTTGCAGCTACTCGGTGGATTCGTTCACGAATTTCACCTGTGATGTGGGGTATTACTTGTACTGTGCCACCTTCATAGGATCCACGGCGCTCTTTATTAATGACAGATTGATAAATGGATCCAGTGGTCACACTGTTCAACCTTGACATGGCCGTATCTGTAAATCGTTCGTAGTGGCCTAGGTCCAAGTCTGTTTCTGCACCATCTTCGGTGACGAACACCTCACCATGTTGAAAAGGACTCATGGTTCCTGGATCTACATTGAGGTATGGATCTAGTTTCAAGATCGATACGTTGTAGCCACGTGATTTCAGTAGCCGCCCCAGGCTTGCCGCAACTATTCCTTTCCCGATGCTTGAAACAACTCCACCGGTGACGAAGACAAATTTTGTCATTTACTTCTTGGTGATTCTTTACGGTACCTCGTTCATGAATTTGGCCAAGAAATTTCTTGGGTTTCTTTGTGACTAGTCAATTTCTATTTTGCAACAAAGATGCTTCTTGAAATGAATTGATCTGGCATTAGCTATCCATATCATTGTGAATCTCTTCTTGATCAATCCAGGTGCTGTTGATATGGAGCTCTTTTAATTGACCATCTGAAACAGAAGCTGGAGCTTGTGTCATCAAACAGCGAGCTTGTTGGGTCTTTGGAAAGGCGATTGTGTCTCTGATTGAATCTTCCCCTGCAAGCAACATCACAATTCTGTCTAGGCCAAAGGCTATTCCTCCATGGGGAGGTGCACCCATTTGTAGAGCATTAATTAGAAAGCCAAATTGTTCTTTGGCTTGTTGGGAGGAGAGTCCGATTGTTTTAAGAACTTGACTTTGGAGTTCAGGATCATGGATCCGTAGTGATCCTCCACCAATCTCTAGGCCATTTAAAACAAGATCATATGCTTGGGCACGTGCTTGCGGAAGTGTCTTTTGCCATTCACTTTTATCACCTAAATCTTCTGGGTGTGGAGAACAGAAGGGATGGTGCAATGCTTCGAGACGCTTCTCTTCGGTATTGAATTCGAACATTGGAAAATCAAGAACCCAAAGAAAATTCCAATGCCCTTTACCTTGATTTTTGGATATTAGTCCTAGCTCTTGGCCAAGGAATTGCCTTACTCGATCAAGGCATTTATTTACGACTTCAGTTTTTCCTGCACCAAACAGTATGAGATCGCCTGGTTCTGCACAAGTTTTCTTGAGAAGTATCTTTTTTTGCTCATCATTGAGATTTTCTTTGATTGCTCCAATTGTGTCAATTTCACCTTCTTCACGGACTCTTATAAAGGCAAGACCTCCTGCTCCGGCTTTTTGGGCTTCACTGAAAATGTCTCCTCCGGGCTTAATTCGGACATTACTGAGAGTGTTATTTCCATTTTTTACTGTTATACATTTCACTGATCCACCCGCAGCTATTGCCCCTGAGAAAACTTTGAAACCGCTTGCTTGAAAGATTGCATTTACTTCAATTAGCTCCATACCGAATCGTGTATCAGGCCTGTCGGTTCCATAACGCGCCATAGCTTCGTGCCATGTCATTCGTGGAAAGGGCAGTTTGAGATCAACTTTCTTTACGGTCTTCCATATTGCAGCTATTAGCTTTTCATTAAGTTCAAGAATTTCTTCTTGACTCATGAAACTCATCTCTAGGTCTAATTGTGTGAATTCTGGCTGTCTGTCTGAACGCAGATCTTCATCACGAAAACAACGAGCTACTTGGTAATACCTCTCTAGTCCTCCAACCATCAACAATTGCTTAAAGAGTTGTGGAGATTGGGGAAGAGCAAACCATTCTCCTCCACATACTCTTGAAGGCAAAAGATAGTCACGAGCTCCTTCAGGGGTGGAGCGAGTTAAAACGGGAGTTTCTACTTCTATGAAATTGTCGTTTTCGAGGAAGTCGCGAGCGGCTTTTATTGTTGAGTGACGTAAGCGTAAATTTTGATTCATTCGCTCTCTACGTAGATCTAAGTATCTATGGCGCAGTCGTAATTCTTCTTTGATAGGTTCGTCATCATGGATTGATACTGTGAATGGCAAGTTGCCTATTACAGGATTAAGGATTTGGAGTCCATCTGCTAAAACTTCAATTTCCCCCGTCTTGAGTTTCTGATTAATTGCTTCGTCCGGACGTGACCTGACTTTTCCTGTTATTTGAAGGACTGTTTCATTTCTGAGATTTTCAGCTGTAGCAAACAATTCTTTCCCTTGATCAGGATCAACTGTGATCTGGATTGTGCCGCTCCAATCTCTTAGATCAATAAAGATCACTCCACCGTGGTCACGACATCTGTCTACCCAGCCGCATAATTGAACATTCGAGGAGATGTGTTTGGTGCGCAGTTCACCACAACCATTGCTGCGCATAGGGAATAATTCTTCAGACAAAATGAGTTTCCCATAGGAGGGGGTTGTTGGAAATTTTTCAGGCCAGTTACTGGTTTTGTTGATCTCTGCGATAAAAAGGTTTTTTTACGATTTTGGCTGCACATTTTTTTCCGCGAATTCCTATGAATAGTTTGTTCCCAAGCTTGGAATACTCAAGAGGAACATAAGCCAGGGCAATTGCTTCTCCCAAAGTGGGAGACCATGTTCCACTAGTGATGTGTCCTATTGGCTTCTCTTTATGAAACACTTGGTAACCCTTGCGAGCAATTGCTCGCCCTTCAAGCTTTATACCAATCAGTCTTTTTTTGATTCCTTCTTTTGCTTGCTTCTCTAGGACATCTCTGCCAATAAACGGTGAAAGCATTTCTAGATGCACAAGCCAACCTAAGCCAGCTTCAAAGGGAGTAGTTGTTGAGTCCATATCATTTCCATAAAGTTGCATTCCTGCTTCTAATCTCAGTGTGTCACGTGCGCCTAGTCCACAAGGCTTAACTCCTTTGCTAACAAGTTCTTTCCAAAATTGTTTTCCTTCCTCAGATGGTATTAGCAGTTCAAATCCGTCTTCACCTGTATACCCCGTACGAGCTATAAATATTGGAGTTGACTTTGTTTTATTTCTTTGTTTGAGTTGGATTTGGCGATGACCAAACGGTGGAATATTGTTTAATGATTCATCGTAATACTGCTCAAGAATCTGTTTGGCTTTAGGTCCCTGCAAAGCTAATAAAACCTTTCCTACCTTTGCATCTGATATCTCAATATCTTTAGGTTCTAAATTTTTTCTAAGCAAAGCAATGTCATTACTACTTTCTGCTGCGTTGATGACAAGCAGAAGAACTTCTTTGTTAGCACTATTTGTTCCTAGGTCATAAATAATTAAGTCATCTATAATTCCCCCAGCTTTATTTAAGAGCACTGTGTAACAGGCTTCGCCTGGCCCAATTCGATGTAAGTCTGAGGGGACCAGTCTTTGAAGTGCATCTTTTGAGTTATCCCCTATTAGTTTTACGACGCCCATATGGGAAATATCAAATAATCCCACGTCGTTTCTTACTGCTTGATGTTCATTGATTAGTCCAGAAAACTGAATTGGCATTTCCCATCCTGCAAAGGGTACGAAGCGTGAGTTTGCATTTAGGCAAAGTTCAAAGAGGGGTGTACGTTTTAATTCCATGTGTTTAGTGATACAAAATTACTGTTGCTTGATGGCATTGATGAGAAGCGGAAGGAAAGTAGGAGATTTTGGTTTTTGATGGCTCGATTGGGCAACCGTCACTAACGTGGGTTACTTCTGGGATCATGAATGCCCACGAAAGAATGTTGTCGAACTTGTCAGCACGGCCTTACCTGCCAGGGAACTTCTGGTAGTTGGTGTCGTCTGAGAAAAATAAAAGTCCATCCAGATATTGCTCCTTTCGCTGTTTGTCATCACTGGACAAAGAGATCCCCCTC
>QCRS01000053.1 GCA_003211755.1 Prochlorococcus sp. AG-463-F15
CAGTTTAGTCCTTTCCCAGGAAGAGGATAATAACTGGTGGGGAGAAAACCTTGCAGCCCTTGAGCAAAGAGAAGAAAAAGGTTCGCAATCAAGACAAAAGCAATTGAACCTACTGAATAGGGATGAAACTAGTTCAGCTCTTCTCCAAGTCGCTTTAAATGAAAAACAAGCCCAAGAACAATTAGATGATTTACACCCATGGGCTCTACTTCAGTCAGTTGCAGGTTGTTCCTTAAAACCAATTGTTAAAGGTTTAGCACTAACCATAAATTCAAATCTGGGAAAAGATAACTCAGGAATAAATTTACATACAAGCCTCCAAATTGGTTGACATTTTTATGCGAAGTCCCCGATTCCCTCTAGATTGTGAATGTGAATCAGAAGATTCAAAGTAATCTTAAAAAAATAAACAATCAGCAACACAAATGATCGAGAGGTTTGTGTTACTTGGCTTAACTACTCACAAACTTTTAAATAGTCCTAATCTAAGGACATAAGAAACAGCTAAATTGCCTAAAAGTCATTCACCAGATCAAATAAAGGCAAAGAATGCCCTAGTGTGAGAGTGAGATGGTTGTCTTTGATGCAAAAGTGAAATGGCCGTTATTGTTTATTCGCTGAAGAGTCTGATTTGAGTTATGTGACAACTGTGCTCATTAGGGCGTCTAATATTCCCGTGCAATAAAAAAGTCTGGATACGCACACTTTAAATGGAACAATTAGGCTCAAGACTACCTAGGGGGGAAAAGCTAATGGCATTAGAGAACCAAAGCTTTATTTTGCCTACTGAACTTTCATTGTTCCATTAATTTTAAATATATGGTTGCGAAGGATCAAAAAACAAACCATCATCTCGACCCAACTGAGATTGGCTTGCGTCCTGGTTTGGAAGGAGTTCCAGTCACCCAGTCAGCAATCTGTGATATTGATGGAGTGAAGGGAGAGTTGAGATATCGCGGCTATCCCATTGCTGAACTCGCATCTCACAGTAGCTTTCTGGAAACAACTTATCTTTTGATTTGGGGAGATTTACCGAGCCCACAACAATTAAGAGATTTCGAACGAGAAGTCCAAATGCACAGGCGAGTGAGCTTTCGGGTGAGAGACATGATGAAATGCTTTCCTGCTTCAGGTCACCCTATGGATGCGCTGCAATCCAGCGCAGCATCACTCGGTCTTTTTTATTCGCGTAGAGCAATAGACGACCCTCAATATGTTTATGACGCTGTTGTGCGGCTTATTGCCAAAATTCCAACAATGGTTGCAGCCTTCCAACTAATTCGAAAAGGTCAAGATCCAATTCAACCCCGTGATGATCTTGCATATTCAGCAAACTTCCTATACATGCTTACAGAAAGGGAACCAGATCCCTTATCAGCACGAATCTTTGATAAATGCCTAATTCTTCATGCAGAACATAGTCTCAATGCAAGCACTTTCAGCGCAAGAGTTACTGCAAGTACTTTGACTGACCCTTATGCAGTAATAGCCTCTGCAGTTGGCACACTTGCTGGACCCCTGCATGGTGGAGCCAATGAAGACGTAATTAAAATGCTCGAAGATATTGGTGATCCTGAACAAGCAAATTCTTATCTAGAAAAAGCAATAGCTAAGAAGCAAAAAATTATGGGTTTTGGGCATCGAGAATATAAAGTAAAGGATCCTAGAGCTTCCATTCTTCAAGGTCTTGCGGAAGAACTTTTCGCAAGATTTGGAAAAGATGAAATGTATGACGTTGCAAGAACCTTAGAAAAGCAATCAGAAAGATCACTAGGGAAGAAAGGAATATATCCAAATGTTGACTTTTATTCTGGACTTGTTTATAGAAAACTTGGAATTCCACGAGATCTGTTCACTCCAGTATTCGCCATCTCACGTGTTGCAGGGTGGCTCGCACATTGGCGTGAGCAACTCGGCGCGAATCGAATCTTTAGACCATCACAAATCTATACAGGTGAGAAATCAAGAAAATGGAAGCAGGCTGACGACCGATTGTCACCAACAAGCATCTAACTTGAAGATATCTCAACCATGTCAATGGTGACTCCTCTTGGTACAGCTTCACAAGTCCTCACAACCCCAGGCATCGATCTTGAGTTGAGTTTCAACCAAGCGATGCAGGGCCTGGGGCTATCTTCTGAAGTCGCACATCTTATTTGGTTACCACTCCCCATGCTGCTTGTTCTAGTAGCAGCTGTTATCGGAGTACTAGTAACCGTATGGCTAGAGAGAAAGATTTCTGCCGCTGCACAGCAGCGAATAGGCCCTGAATATGCAGGGGCACTAGGAGTACTTCAGCCGATGGCAGATGGTCTGAAATTACTGGTCAAAGAGGATGTAATACCTGCAAGAGCGGATGGACTTCTATTTACCCTTGGTCCAGTACTTGTATTAGTTCCTGTAATTCTGTCCTGGCTCATAGTTCCATTTGGCCAAAACCTGCTAATCAGCAATGTAGGAATAGGGATTTTTCTCTGGATAGCCCTCAGCAGTATTCAACCGATTGGATTATTAATGAGTGGATATGCATCAAACAACAAATACTCTCTTCTTGGTGGGCTAAGAGCAGCCGCACAATCTATAAGTTATGAAATACCTCTTGCATTATCAGTTCTTGCAATAGTAATGATGAGCAATTCTCTAAGCACTGTTGATATTGTTGAACAACAGAATGGTGCAGGGTTGTTGAGCTGGAATGTCTGGCGACAACCAGTAGGGTTTTTAATCTTCTGGATCTGTGCACTTGCTGAATGCGAACGACTACCTTTTGATCTTCCTGAAGCTGAAGAAGAGCTTGTAGCTGGCTATCAAACTGAATATGCAGGGATGAAGTTTGCTTTGTTTTATCTAGGTAGTTATATCAACCTCGTTCTTTCTGCCTTACTGGTATCAGTACTTTATCTTGGTGGTTGGGGTTTCCCCATACCTATTGAATGGCTAGCGAGTTGGGTGGGCCAATCTATAGATGCACCATTCATTCAAGTCATTGCTGGCTCAATAGGCATAGTGATGACAGTGATCAAGGCATACGTACTAGTTTTTATAGCGATATTGCTTCGTTGGACCACACCAAGAGTTCGCATTGATCAACTTCTAGATCTTGGTTGGAAGTTTCTCCTCCCAATATCACTTGTAAATTTACTAGTCACAGCGTCTTTAAAGCTGGCATTTCCCATTGCTTTTGGGGGCTAATTTAAATATCAGCCCCATAGCAAAGTCCTTCAAGGTTGGGTAGTTCTACCTATATAGTTGAAAAGGCTTTAAGATTTATCAGTACACCCTTTTCGCCTCCGGAAGTTCCGATCGAATGCTGGGTTTCCTCAAGAAAGTTTCTGACTACACCAAAGAAGCATTTGGTGCGGCCAACTACCTGTTTCAAGGGTTAGTGGTTACGTTCGACCATATGCGGCGTCGACCGATAACAGTTCAATATCCATATGAAAAATTAATTCCTTCAGAACGCTACAGAGGCAGGATTCATTATGAATTCGACAAATGCATAGCTTGTGAAGTCTGTGTAAGGGTCTGCCCGATAAATCTCCCAGTAGTTGACTGGGTAATGAATAAAGAAACTAAAAAGAAAGAACTGCGGAACTATTCCATTGACTTTGGGGTCTGCATCTTTTGTGGAAATTGTGTTGAGTACTGCCCAACTAATTGTCTTTCTATGACAGAGGAGTATGAGCTTGCTGCCTTTGATAGACATAGTCTTAATTTCGACAATGTTGCGTTGGGGCGACTCCCCACAAGCGTGACCACAGATCCATCTGTTCAACCACTCCGTGAACTCTCCTATCTACCTCAAGGAGTAATGGATCCACATGATTTACCACAAAATGCTCAAAGAGCAGGACAATTACCTTCTGAAGTTCTTGAGTTGATCCAACAAAAAGCTTCTACAATTGATTCAAATGAGTCCATCAAAAGTTCTAATCAAATAGACAACAACAAAGAATGAATATTTCAACCTCCACAGAATTAATTTGTTTTGCAATCCTTTCAATGGTAGTAGTTCTTGGAAGTCTTGGAGTCATCTTGCTGGCAAATATAGTTTATTCAGCATTTTTATTGGGAGGCGTATTTATGGCTGTTGCTGGCCTATACCTTTTATTAAATGCAAGTTTTGTGGCTGCGGCCCAAATATTGGTTTACGTAGGGGCTGTAAATGTTCTAATACTTTTCGCAATAATGTTGGTCAACAAAAAAGAAGATCTAAAGCCAATTAAAAGTTTACAAATACGAAGAGTCCTCTCAGCAGGAGTTTGCGCAGGACTCTTGCTTCTATTGGCTAGAGTTGATTTAACTACTCCTTGGGCACTTCCAGGCCCAATTGCAATAGGTGAGCAAGCAACTGAGCGAATTGGGGAACATTTGTTCACTGACTATCTGTTGCCATTTGAACTTGCATCAGTTCTCTTATTAATGGCAATGATTGGGGCAATAGTATTAGCAAGAAGAGATGTTTTGATTACCGATGTAGGTACAGGTGATTCTGTTGATCAGAGTCTTATAGAGAAAGCAAGTACACCTCTTCTCATTGACAAATCAACAACTAATTAACTAACTCTTAATACCTATTACTTTCCTTTTCAATAAATACGATGTTAGAAACCACTACAGGTCCAGTACCACTCCAAGCCTATCTCCTTCTAGCCAGTTTGCTTTTCTGCATAGGTGTATGGGGTCTAATTAATAGTAGAAATGCTGTAAGAGTCTTAATGAGTATTGAATTAATGCTCAACGCAGTAAATATAAACCTTATGGCTTTTTCCTCATACATCGATGGTGATTTAATTCGTGGGCAAGTTTTTGCTGTATTTGTTATTACCGTTGCTGCTGCAGAAGCAGCTGTAGGTCTTGCAATCCTTCTATCTCTTTATAGGAATAGAGTAACTATAGATATGGAAAACTTCAATTTACTACGTTGGTAGTTTAAAAAAGATGCTTCTGAAGCTTGTTTGGGTGATTTGTAGGGCCAATAGCAAAACTGCAGAGAAAGAAGCTTTAGCTGTTGTTAATGAGCTCAATTCAATAGGTATTGAAGTTATTACTTCAACAAGCAGTCTTTCCAATAATCCTTATCTAGCTGTTATATCTTCAAATTCAAAATTACCAGACTTAGCTATTGTTCTTGGAGGAGATGGAACCGTACTAGATGCTGCCCGCCAACTAGCGATACACAAAATTCCTATTCTAAGTTTCAATGTTGGAGGTAATTTAGGTTTCCTAACACATGACCGGGGACAACTAAATAGTCCAGAACTCTGGCAAAGAATTAGAGAGGATCACTTCGCTATCGACCAAAGGATGATGCTTGA
>QCRS01000054.1 GCA_003211755.1 Prochlorococcus sp. AG-463-F15
TCGAAAAGCTTTTTAATTAATTTTAACTTTCGGACAAGCTCACTCAATTCGAGTGGGGTATAAAAAAAACTACTTAGCCTTTAACTCCTTTCTGTCCTTTAACTTCCTTGGAAGGCTTTACTCCTTCCTGATCATCAGAATCAATTACCTGAACCTCAAATTTCACAAAAAGCCCTATGACTATGAGCACAAGTCCTACAACAGGCCATGAAGGAGAGACAGTCAACGATTTCCTGCTAAACCTCTAATAAGCCTAAGCTTTTAAGCCCATATCCATTATCGAAGGAATCGAAACCATGATCATTTGAATGGATACTCCTTAAAAAAATAAATTGTTGGTTGCTCTTCATACTTCATTTAATAACTATGGCGAAAACCCTCGCCATGATTCAAATATGACTTGTATAAGTCGATCTAGTGGAATATCTCTAGATCGAAAGAAAAGGTTAATCACAAATATTCTAAAAAGAATGAAGCAAGCTCAACAGGCAATTTTTCTCCAGGAAGCTTCATAAGACTTCATCCACTTGAACAATTCCACTCGATTGGACAAATTCTGAAAGGGAAGCAGCCTTGTCCTCAATGTTCAATTCATTGTTTGCAAAACATGACAACCACCTATGAAGGTTAAAGACATAACGATTATGTATATTTGAAGAATGACAAAAGTTTTCAGTGGTTAACCACTGTGCTGAATTCAATGGAAACATCCTCTCCTGCTTTTTCTTTGGTGCTTGCAATCTTGATAGGCGTATTAGGGCTTACAAGCATTGGGGTATATTTTTCATTTGGCCCCGCTTCTAAAAAACTTATAGACCCTTGGGAAGCCGATGATGATTAAAGAATTCTCGATCCAGATCAAATAAATAAACCTTTCTAAAGTTAACTGGTAGAGTATATAAATATAACTTTCATAAGCTATTAATAGCTAGTTAAGATTGTTGTTAACTGATTTCGAAAAATAAAAAAGCGGACAGTTAGACAACATGGCCGCTAAATCTTGTCGTAGAAACTGTTACTTAAGCGTCTTTTACAACATAATAATCTTTTGCGTAAAAGCTGGTGTAACCACTTTGAGCTCTCCAGCGAAAAAGCACGATGTGAAAGGGAATTACAAACAAAGCGTGGAAAAGTGTCAGGAGCAAAAAGTCCATAGGCACGCCTGGTTGTCCATAAATGGCAAAGAGAGGAGTTAGAGACATTGCTTTGAGGTAGGGACAGCCTGTACATAACGAGCTTGAATCATAAACCCCTCATATCGTTAATATTCACTAAAAAATTAACGGCTTTTATAAAATCGCGTTTGTCATCCATTGCTTCAAGTGATTTTGCATGAGTGAAAGCCCCTTAAAAGAATCTTCGAAGCATGAGAGAGGCACCCATTAGAAGCGAAATAATCTCGAAAGAACGTTTAACCAGTCGACTTCCCTTAGAGAGAGACAACTGTGCCCCTGTATAGCCTCCTATAAATGAGCCAGCAATTAACATTGGCAGCCATCCCCATTTGATTTCACCTCTTAATCCAAGGACTAAAGCACCAGTTCCATTCCAAAATAAACCTACCAAAATAAGTGTATAAGCGACTGATTGGGCATAAGAGAGCCCAAAATATCTAACAAGCCATAAGGTCACGAATAAACCGGTACCTGAGGAAAAAGAACCATTGAGTACTCCAATCAAAAATAAAATCAGCCCACCTATCAACCAGCGAATCAAACCCATTTTGGGCAATTTGTCACTAGTGCCTAGTTGAGGTCTTTTAATGGAATAAAGGCCAATACAAAAGGTAAGAAGGCCAAGCGTTGTCGTGCCAACTTCTGAAGGAATAAAAATCGCCAATCGAGCTCCCAGGAAAACTCCAGGCAATCCAAAACCAAGAATAAAAAAGGCCAAACCAGTTTTGAGACTTTTTTCCTGAACATGGCGAAGGCCTGCACCCAGCCCCAATGCAACACTGGCCAACTTGTGTGTAGCCAAAGCCATCGAAAAAGGGAGGCCCAACAGAATTAAAGCTGGCAATTGAACAAGACCTGCCCCGCCTCCTGCGCAAGCAGAAAGCACATTTGCAGAAAAGGAAATCATCGCAAGGGAAACTTGCGTGACAACAGACTCAAAAGCCATGCTTTGGACTAGAGCATTTAGTCCTATAAGTCTGAAGCTTAAAGCTCGCTTATATCTTTATATCTCAAACCTCGTAACCCTTGCAAAATATTCCAGCTTTGCTCAACTGAATAAGCAAAATATTAATGTTCATGCAATCTTTGCCTTTGCAAATCTATTAATGATCAAACAGCTTAATATTAGACAATATCTATGAAAGGCTTATATCTAATTGACTTTTATTTGTCCACTCAAAAAGACTTTTAGCAGAAGAAACCAAAATCAAATGGAATCCTAAAGATATAGCCAAAAAGAAGTTCTATTGAAAAGTCTCCGACAAATTAGTTGGATGCAACAACTAGCCAAAGAAGGAGCTATTGATAAATAATAGGTTAATTAAATAAGATTATCTTATTTATGTTTTGACTGACTCAAATTTTTGTATTCCTTTCTTATTTGATTTAAAAGCATCTTTTTTCTCTTGAAGGAATCCTTTTTTTCCTCTTCATCAATTGCATATCGTTCTGCTCTTGTCATTCTCATCCAAGAATTTATGTTTAATTTGCCTTTAGTTTTAATTCTTCTCATGACCTTGCTAACCTTATAGAGATAAGCTAATAAAATAATGAGAGGGATAGTTAGGCAAATAAATAGGAGAGTAATCATTAGTTGTTAATCATACAAAAAACAAATTAAACCAATCTGAATTGGCATGTGAAGATTATTTTAAAGAAAGGCCAAAGAAAATCTAGCCGATGAATAGTCAAAGATTATTCTTCTTAGATTTACATATTTCTTCCCATAAAGATTTTGCATACTGTGAGTTCAGAAAAGAGCAGCTATGAAGTTACGAATCTAACAAAGCGAGCATCAGTTCCAACTCTAGAAAGATTCACTTGAATAATCACCTTCTAATGGTTCCCATCTTTAAACAATATTAAAAGTACTAAGAAGTCATCAGACGACTTAAAGTCTGTATTAGCAAACTTAAGTAATGTAAATTAAAAAGTTGTAGATTTTTTCTGCCTACCTAAAACTTCTTATAAATAGGTTCAAAGAAAAACAAGATTGAGTAAATTACAATGTCAACAAAAATCGAATTATCAGTATTTTCTCAATCTGAACCTTCACCAAGACGCCACATAATCAACCCTGCCTCAGAAATCTCAACAGGATTAACGACTGAACGAGTATCAAAGACCCACGCTGGTGCGCGCATCAACCCAGCCAAGCTTGACCAATCCAATGTTAGATATTCATCCCATTCAGTCAGGATTAAAACTGCATCTGCTCCTTGCAAGGCCTCTGCAACAGTAGTCGCAAAACACCAACTCCCTTCGCCTTTAATTTCTGAAGAAGAGGAACTTGGAGCCTTTCCAAGAGCCAAGGCTATCTGGGTAGAGGCAACTTTGGGATCGTGTATAGCCAGCTGAGCCCCTTCCTCAAGTAAATCTAGGGAGATGCGAATAGCGGGAGATTCGCGCGTGTCATTTGTATTTGCCTTAAAGGCAAATCCAAGAATCGCTAATCGCTTACCAGTGACGGTACCAAATAATCTCTGAACCAATAGAGCAGAGATGCGATTCTGCTGCCAGTTATTAAGCTCAACAACTTGTTCCCAATAAGACGCAACCTCTGACAACCCGAAATGACGAGATAAGTAAACCAAATTAAGTATGTCCTTCTGGAAACAACTACCACCAAAGCCAGGACCAGCATCAAGAAATTTGGGGCCAATGCGACTATCAGTACCGATAGCAAGAGCAACTTCACGAACATCAGCACCGGTTGCCTCACATAAAGCCGCAACTGAATTAATTGAACTAATTCTTTGCGCTAAGAAAGCATTCGCTGTCAACTTCGATAACTCACTACTCCAGAGTTTAGTGCGTAGGATCTTCCTATTAGGAACCCAATGGCTATAAATAGTCGCCAAGGCTTCAATAGCATCTTTATCATTTCCACCAATAAGAACACGATCTGGCTGTTCAAGATCCCGAATGGCCGTTCCTTCAGCAAGAAACTCAGGATTCGAAAGTACAGAAAAGGTTGACAATGGTTCAGCATTGTCCGACTTTGATTTAGCCGTGTCCAGAATTGCCTTAATAGCAGCTGCAGTTCGAACAGGCAAAGTACTCTTCTCTACTACAACGGTGTGACCTTTAGCCCATTGAGCCACTTGCCTTGCACAAGCCTCAACCCAACGCAAATCACTTGCTTGACCAGCACCAACACCTTTTTTCTTCGTAGGTGTATTTACAGAAATAAAAACCATGTCGGCAGAAGCAATTGACTCATCCACAGCTGTAGAGAAGTAAAGGTTTCGACCTCTGGCCCTGGCCACAACATCATCTAACCCTGGTTCATAAACAGGAAGTTGATTTAAATCAGAATCATTCCAAGCTGCAATACGTTCCTCATTCAGATCAACTACAGTGACTTCAATATGAGGACATCGATCTGCAATAACTGCCATAGTCGGCCCTCCGACATAACCGGCACCAATACAACAGATAGATTTAATGGGATAAATCGTCATTACTTGTTGTCAAGCAAAAATTTAACTGCGCAAAAGAGTGCAGAGGCCATCGAAATCCGAATAAGGAAGTAATACTTCCCTATTACGGGAAGAATCTCTATCTGAATGAAGTTTTTTAATACGAACCTCTCCACTATTAACTTCATCATCGCCCAGCACAATCACCCAGTTAGCCCCACAACGGTCGGCCCTTTTAAATTGTTTACCAAAAGAGGCCCCTGAACTATCCAACTCGACCGCCATATTTGCAGATCTTA
>QCRS01000055.1 GCA_003211755.1 Prochlorococcus sp. AG-463-F15
TCGCATATGAATAACACTTGATTTTATTCTTTGAAAATCCACGTAGGTTATATGCTTCTGCGTTGTTTTGATCCTGCTTAATCGCCAACGAGAAATTATCGATAGACCATAGATAATCTCCTTGTTCATTCTTGATCAATCCGTCTTTGATGTGCTCTTCTGCACTCTTCATAGCAATCCTCCCCACTGCCTATTTGACCTATCGAGATGGACTACAAGCATGCCTGATCTTTGCTCTCTTGCTACCCCTGATGCAACATGAGTGAAACATCAAATTGGTATGTCGGACGCAGATAAAACAGCTTCAAGAAAGGACTACACCGATGTCAGAGTCAGGCTTCCAAACCGCATGATTGATAAGATTGAAGAGCTCCGCAAGGAATGGGGATTACAGTCCAGAAGCTCAGTATTAGCAAGGCTTCTTGAGGAGCTTTTACTGGATGATAAAGACAATCTAGAGAGTCAACGTGGAATCTAGGCTTCAGTATTTCTACCTCCTAGCGAGCTCCAAATCTCCTGGTTTAGATGATGGCCTGTCCACAAATATTCAATGGCGAAAAAGGGGAAGAAGAAAGATCAGTCCAAGCAAAACGGTGGGCTCAAGCTCAAAAGATCGAAAGATTTATTGCCTGTTGCAGAAGTACTGACCACCACGTTTGCTGAAATCGAAAGTCGTTCTTTAGGAACATCCGTGGCTGGAGTTCCAGTCAATTTCTATGACTTTGATGCAATGACGCAAGGTCTCCAACGTGGAGATTTGATGATTCTTGGTGGCAGGCCTGCGATGGGGAAAACATCGATGGGAATGAATATCGCCAAGAATGTTGCTCAACTACATCATCTTCCTGTTTGCATCTTTAACTTTGAAATGAGTAAAGAGCAATTGACCTATCGACTTCTATCGATGGAAGTTGGGATTGAAAGCGGACGTTTACGTACTGGTCGATTAGCTCAAGACGAATGGCCACTTCTTGGTCAAGGCATTAATACACTTGGTCGAATGCCACTTTTCATTAGTGATGACCCCAAAATCACGATTAAAGAAATGATGGCTACATGCAAGAAGGTCAAGAAGCAACAAGAGAAGCAACTCGGTCTTGTTCTTGTTGATTATCTACAGTTAATGGATGGACCAGTCCCTGAATTTAGAGACGATGAACTCGCACGAATTACAAGACAATTAAAAACAATGGCAGCGGTACTGGAAGTTCCAGTGATTGTTCTTTCTCAATTGAATAGAAGACTTGAATCTCGCTGCAATAAACGTCCTATGTTGAGTGATTTACGTGAATCAGGCTCTATAGAAAACAATGCTGACTTAGTTGTCATGATGTATCGAGATGAGTACTACGACCCGGATACAGAAGATCCAGGGATTACAGAACTGATCACTTGCAAGCATCGCAATGGTCCCGTCGGTACTGTGAAACTCCTCTTTGAACCACAGTTCACAAGGTTTAGAAATTTAGCGGCTTAAGAAGAATGGAATCTATAAATGATCAATTAAGTCGGAACCTTGCTTGGAGTTCACAATTTCGCAAAATCACTCATTCCTAACCATTTGTGAATGAGTCAAGTAAGTTGAGGCTTAGAAAATAGGTCATGAACAGACATGGCACTAATCAAATGTATTCACTGTGGTGCGCAGATATCTGATCAAGCAATTATTTGTCCTAAATGCGGCCAAAGTACTAGCACTGCCTCAACAGTAAAGAACAACAAAACCACAATTCAAATAATAAGGTGGGGAACACTGGGGATACTTGCAATTTTTGCTGTTTTAGGAGGCCAACAACTAATTACAAATCATTCAATACGAGAAAGTTATTCCTCTTCTTCAAAGCCCGCTTCAGAAAAAGATATCTATCTCTACAGAGGCTTAGGCTCTTCATTTTTATGCAACTCTCTAGCGGCTAATGTTGATTTCAAAGACGCCATTAATATTGCCGCAACAACATATGTGCAAGTTTTGAATGGTCGTCATGGCGGTATTGTGAAAGAAGCAGGAGAAGAGAAACTAACCGAGAAACAACTTTTTGCAGGCGCTGAATACCAGATAATTTCTGGAGGTTTGCAATATTGCCCTAGAGATATCCCTGACAATATAAAAGCAAAAATGGAAGAGACTAGGAATAATCAATGATTGCTTGTCACGAATGCGGCCACCCCCTGACAGAAAAGGAATCTTCATGTCCTGAATGTGGATGTCCTGTTGAAATTCAATTCAGAAAGACTGCTAGTGGCTTTGAGATCTCATCCTTTGCAAGCACCCACGAAACATGGAAAGCTGTTTGCGACTTACTGGGAGAGAAAGCGCAATATGCGGACTATCAGCAATCATTTATTGGTGCCAATAATCTAGAGATAAGAGATTCTCATGAAAATATAATTGTTGAATATTCAGGGAAAAATCTTCAAAACAAAAAGGTTTGGGAAGTTGTCCAAACAGTCATTGAAGATGACTGGTCAAGTGTTAACAGACAACCAAACATTTTAAGTTGTCACGAATGCGGCCACCCCCTGACAGAAAAGGAATCTTCGTGTCCTGAATGTGGATGTCCTAAATCCTTCATTTCTGACCAAGTGACTCGAACAAATAAGGCATCTGAAACAGAATCTGATCCAGCAAAGTTAGCCAGAAAAAATGAAATTGATAATGAAATTATAGATCCATTAGCAAAAACTGATGTTGCCAAAGTTGAGTCTAAGAGCACATCAAAAGAAAGTCATAATGCTCGCAAAGACAAAACATCTATTAAAAATATTAATGTTAGTGACCAATCAATTACTGAATCAAAAGATAATTCTAGAGAATTTAGTCACTCAGCAAGAAACTTTTGCAGTAAATGTGGCGCAAAGGTAACAACAAAGACAAATTTCTGTACTCAATGTGGCTTTGAATTTAATAGCGCAGCCCGAATATCAAGAAAGGTTTATGACAAGGGAAGGTACAGTATAAAATCCATCAAGTTTTTTGATGATAAATATCTGAATCTTATTATTGTAATTGTTTTATTAATTTTAGGGATAGCAGGAGCACCTATCCTGATTCCAATTGTTTTGGCTTTTTGGATAATAAAAAGCATTTTGAGTAACTTTAATAATTAATTAGACCCAATAACTGCTCCACAATTTCCACAGAATTTATCTTCTTTGTTAATGAGACTTTTACATTTACTACAATAATTTCTTTCAAGCTTATCCCTTGCTGATTCGATTAGCTTATCGTATTCACCAGATTCAATCCATTCATTGATTCTCGCAATCCTAAGGACTGGGAAAGGATGAGTCTTGGGAATTAATACTCCTTGGTAAATTGCCCTGTCAAAACTATAAGCCTGACTAAAACTTTTTATTATTTTATCTGCAGGTTCAAACTTATCACGAACAAATGCTTGGGACTGTTGAATAAATTCATCAACAAAATCTTCTTCTATATATTTCAATGGCACACCTGAAAGAGCAATAAGGGCAAGCATTGCACTCTTCTTATTTTGGCAACATAAAAGCCCTGCTCTATCACATGATAATTCTTGCATTCGATTCCAATGGTAAAGAGGATATTTAAGACTTTCCACAAGCACTGGTCCAATCAATGGTAGATTAGGAATTGGGACAGAACTTAATAACAAAGGAACAATATAGTGTGAAAGATTATAATACAACAAATGTCCACTTTTTATATGACCTAATTCGTGGCCAATGATAAACATCAATTGATCATCATCTAGAATATCTATACATCCAGTAGATATATACATAACCGGTTCTTCAATGCCAAATACATTGGCACTTACATGATATTCCCAACCTGTATATAACTCAGGTGGGTTAGAAAAATCAAGGATTTCACAAGCTTTTTCGAATAAATTAAATACCCTTTTAAAGTTCTTACCAGTGATTCTTGTCTTTTCACCTGCATGTTGAATTCTCATCGCTTTCCACATAGTCGAATCACTTAGTTTGGTGAGAATTGTTGCTAACCCTGAAACTTTCTCAAGTGCTTTAAGTGCCTCTCTATCAAGAGGATGTTCATATTCTGAAGGGTGTAAGTTGTAAAGAATCTTAGACATTTTTGCTGAAGTTAGGAAGAGAAAATGCTGCGAAAAAGCACCTTAAGAGCTATCCTCGCAAAGGCAAATATAATTATTCCGATAGGGACCAAGAGTACCTTACTTATTCCCTGCCAAAGTTGTTCTCGTTTTATTCCCTGAATCAAGAGTTCTTTATTTTTCAAAGCCTCTTTATATCTTGGATTAATCTCTATTGCCTTATTATTGCTTTCCAGTGCTTTAGCAGAATTCCCCAATCTTGCCTGAACAAACCCAAGGTTGAGATATGTCTCTTGGATTAATGGATGATTTGGAACAATCGAAATTACTTTTTCAAAATCAGATAATGCTCCTTGATTATTACCTGATTCCATTCGTTGAATCCCTCGATCTTGGTAGAAATTTGCACTTTCTAAACTTTGTTCTTGAAAGTCTGGATTATTAACTATATCTCCAACAGGGCAACCACATTTTGGACAAGCAATAGCCTTATCAGAGATCTCTTTCCCACACTCATAGCATTCAATGATTGACATTTAACATTTATGAATGGCATATATTTTGTACCCATTCGTCATATTCATTC
>QCRS01000056.1 GCA_003211755.1 Prochlorococcus sp. AG-463-F15
ATGAAGAAATAGAAGCCAGTCTCCTTTAGTGTTACAAGCTCCATGATGTAGTTGAGCCCCTCGATTTGGCTCTGGCAATTTGAGAATCCTAGCTCCAGCCAATTCTGCTACTAGGACACTTTGATCAGAACTATTTGCATCAACAATACAAATCTCTATTGGATATGGCCACCGGTGTAGATCTGCAATTATGAGGGGCAGATGATTCGCTTCATTAAGACTTGGAATAACAATGCTTAGTGATTGAAGGTTCTTTAGCCTTGCCATGGAGAGAGATCCTCTAACTGATCAACATCGTTATGCTCACCTAATAACATATGACTAACTCCTTCTAGTTTGGCTTTATTTATAGTTTGTGTAAGTACTTGGCTGGTTCCCCAATTTATACCGATGAATGGCCAACTGGCTACAGGAGATACGAGTTTGCCGGAGAGGCCAATTAACCAATATCCTCCATCACTGGAAGGACCTAAAACAATTTCATGTTTTTTCAAAGATTCAATTGCTTTGATTAGATCCAGCTTGCAAAGGCTAGGTAAATCTGAACCAATAATGATTATTGATCGTCCAATATGACTGTCAATTTTATGTTTCTGGGCGTGTAAGACTTGTTTCTTCATAAGAAGTCCAAGGCCCCCTTCCCCTTGAAGAATAACGTTTTGGATACCTTGTTTGAGGCTCCATCTCTTCGCTGCCCTATAGGAAAGACCAGACCAGGCCAGTTGAATATCGACAAAACCTTGCTTTTCAAGAATTTGAGCTACAGCGATTGTATGTATATTTATTCTGTTCTGGATACAAGCTGCTTTTTGTGAGCCGATTTTTTCTGCAAGACGGGTTTTACAACGACCTGCTGCAGGCCATCTGAGCATCAAAATTAGAGATGGTCTTTGCTTAGAATGGCTTTCTTTTTGTGATTTTGTCACTTCAGCACTTTTTTTGAAATTAGTAGTCATAGAAATTTCTACTTCAACCATTTAATAGTTGGCAAATTGAGTCCCTCCATTGGATTGATTGTTGGTTCTTTTGAGATATTGAAGAAGGACTCTTTTCTCAAAATCCTGTTGATGTAGGCATTTGATCATTAAGTAACTCTTCGTTTCAGCCGGTTACGTTGATATCGGGCTGTTGGATCCTGATTTGGCTGAGAACTATTGAATAAAGCAAGTCTAGGAAAGGGCTTATGTCGAATGGATTTACTGAGGGCTTCGTCTTTTACTTCTTATTGAGAAATGCTGTGATGACAAGAAGTGTCTAGATTCAATCTCCTATTTGAAAAGGGCAGTGCCAAAGGGCAATGAGCTGTGGAGCAAGGTTCAGGAGGCCCTTCAGCAAAATCTAAGTAAACCGACCTTTGAAACCTGGATTCGACCTGCTCGGTGTAAGGATTTCTGTGATGGAGTGCTAACTCTTCTTGCCCCTAATGGTTTCTCAAGTGATTGGTTGCGAAAAAATTATGCTCAGACAATCGAAGAGGTTGCTGGACAAATTCATGGAGAGCCTGTTCAAGTCATTGTAAAAGCGCAGGAGGAGGATCAACTCCCGAAGGTGCAAATGCCTTCGGGAGTTATGGGGTCAGCACCTCTTTCTCCTTCTCAAGGGGGTGTTCCTGCTATTAACGGCCCCAAACGTGTTATCCCAGGTTTGAATTTGCGATATGTTTTTAATAGATTTGTAGTTGGACCTAATAGTCGTATGGCTCATGCCGCAGCTTTGGCAGTAGCCGAGGCGCCTGGGCGTGAATTTAATCCTCTTTTTATTTGTGGTGGTGTTGGATTAGGTAAGACACACCTTATGCAAGCAATTGGTCACTATCGTTTAGAGATTGATCCGACGGCAAAAGTTTCCTACATCTCAACTGAGACTTTTACTAATGACCTTATTCTTGCAATCAGGAAAGATGGCATGCAGGCTTTTAGGGACAGATATAGAGCAGCTGATTTGATACTTGTAGATGATATTCAGTTCATTGAAGGTAAGGAATATACACAAGAAGAGTTCTTTCATACTTTTAATGCCTTACATGAAGCTGGGCGACAGATTGTGATTGCAAGTGATAGACCTCCTAGTCAAATTCCACGTCTTCAAGAGCGGTTGATCTCTAGATTTTCAATGGGACTAATTGCTGATATTCAGGCACCTGACTTGGAAACCAGGATGGCGATCTTGCAAAAAAAAGCAGAGCAGGAACGTATGAGATTACCTAGAGAGTTGATTCAATTCATTGCAGGACGCTTTACTTCAAATATTCGTGAGCTTGAAGGGGCTCTTACAAGGGCAGTTGCTTTTGCCTCAATTACAGGCTTGCCAATGACTGTTGAGTCCGTTGCTCCAATGCTTGATCCTAATGGTCAAGGCGTTGAAGTTACTCCTCAACAGGTTATTGACAAAGTAGCTGAGGTTTTTGAAGTTACTTCCGAAGAGATGCGTAGCAGTAGTCGACGACGTCCTGTTAGCCAGGCTCGGCAAGTTGGAATGTATTTGATGCGAAATGGTACCGATCTGAGCTTACCTCGGATTGGAGAAGTCTTTGGAGGTAAAGATCACACTACAGTTATGTATGCAATCGAACAGGTTCAGAAGAAATTGTCAAGTGATCCGCAGACGGCTAGTCAAGTACAAAGAGTGAGAGATTTATTGCAGATTGACTCACGAAAGAGACGTTAGTCAGTTGAATTTTTTACTTGATTGAAGGCCTTACAGGTTATCGCTACTATTCGTAAGACATCTTTGTCAGGTCTCTATTGCAATACCTGCTAAAGATTAGATGCTAGTAATTACAAATGATTCCTTATAAAAGGCTCTGGATTTTGATCAAAACGATTCCTAATTTCTATAGAAGGTCCTTGTTTATGGCTATCAATTTGTGCAGTTCGTTCAAGGGCTTGGCGCAACTTCCTTGCAGCTAGTAATGGCATGTCTCTAGGTACTGAAACTCTATCTCTTAAGTAGCGTAAACCTGGAGCACTACCTTCGCTTGGAGTGCAATCTTGACCTTTGACCATTAAGGTAAGAGCTGCCCTTAAAGGTTGGTCGAAGAAGTTTGCTTCTAAAGGGTTTACTTCTAGAAGAGTTTGTCGATGTTTCAAAACTCTTGATAGAGCAATAGATTCTGGACTATGGTTTTCTGATTGCTCTTCGGGAGAAAAGCATGTTTCCATATCTCCTAGCCCTTCACCAGAATCAACAGCTACTGAAAATTGCTCTTGCATTGAGTTTCTATTGAGCCAACATCCTCCCATTTGAGGTGGTAAATCATGTGCATGGGTATGGAAATCACCTTGTGTCCCCCGGTAAGCCTCAAGAGTCTCTAATGCTTTAAACCATCTGTGTATAGCAGGATGCTTTTCTCGAAGATTGAATCCTTTGTAGTAAGCAAGGGAAGCATTCATTCGCTCCAAATAAGGTATAAAAACTACATCCGAACTCCCTGGCAAAGACTTCCCTGGCTCTTCGAGAGCAGCATCAAGCCATGGATTATCACTATCCAACCAATGTTCCATTTCTTGCGCTACTTCTTGAAAGTGCTTTTTTCGCTGTATCTCTTGCCCGCTCGTGAGGGCAGGATTACATAGCCATATGCACCAAGCTTTGAATAACCTTCTCTCTAGATTCCTGAGTTTTAGAGCTTTGGGACTCTCTAATGGTTGACCTAGAGGACCAAAAATATTTTCCAGAGACAGAAGAATTTCATCACTTTCAGTTATTAGACGATTGTCAAGCTCTAAAGCCGGCAACATGCCTGAGGGAACTTTTCCTAGATACCAACTTTCTTTTTTCCCATAGCAACGCATAGTCACCTTTTTTATTCTGTAAGGAACTCGTTTCCATTCGAGCCATAGCCATACTTTTTGGCAGTATGGGCACCAAGCATGATGGTCTCTGTAAAGGGTTACTCTTATTTCCTCTTCAGGATGTCCAAAGAGACGGAGTAAAGCATAAGAATTGTTAGGCCCATTAATTCGATCAGACTCTTCCGGAATAAGTTTTGAAAGTTCCTCCCAACTAAGAGGATTGGTTGTTGTTTGATTAGAACTCATTGTGTGGGTGTGGTGCTATCTGCTTTTCTCTTGTGATATTTAGACTATTTTATATGAAGTCAGCTGATATTGTTGGGTATTGGAAGCTACTTTTGGTTGAGAAGGCTGATCTGTGACTAGAAAACTAAGGTCTTGATTCAAACTTCGTTATTAATTATATTTGGATATCAAATGCATTTAAATTGCTTTCCTGGTTAGATTATATGATTTTTATAATCTTTTTTGGAAAGGCGGCATGCCAAGAGTGAGACAAGAGTCCAAGTGACATGAGTACTTCAAATATTTCTTGGTCATTTCGAATTTGTTTTATAGTTGATGCATAGGAGATATCAAAATAGAAATAAAATAGTGCTACTAATAAAAAATATAGGCTATAGCGCTTCGCTGGGAAGGCATCAATATTTGGCCAAAGTCGCCAACCAATCCACCCAAGAAATATACAGGAGATTTCGAAAGCAGGGTCAAGGAGTTTGTGATGGATGAAGTGAATATTGTGAAGGTTCGACTCTCCTTGCATATTGATGACTCTCAAACTGTCAAATCCAAATCCAGTTATACGTTCACCCCAACTTATTTCCTCTCCTGCCA
>QCRS01000057.1 GCA_003211755.1 Prochlorococcus sp. AG-463-F15
GTAATACCTTATTTCAAACTCTTCTCCATCTCTCTGCCGAAAACACTTCAGGCATCTAATCTTCTCCTATCCGCAACTTAACCAATGGGTAAGAACTCAAAGAAATGCTCGACTAGTAAAAGCAAAAAGATCCTTTGGTATGCCTTTGGGGCGGCAGGTTTAGGAGCTAGAGGATTAGCTTCACTTGCTCTTCTAGCAATTGCATTGATGCTTTGCTCCGTCAAGAAAGAATCAAAGGTCTTCAATCAATGTGTTGAAGAAGTCCGAAATAGCGGCAAAAGTGTTTCTGCTGCAGTGAGCTATTGCAATGGCGGTGGAGTTTTATAAGAAGTGCTTGCGTCTATTAACGAAAATTCGCTACTAGGAGATTTTCGAGGCCGAGGTAATCGTTCTGTTTCCTTTCAATTGCTTTTGTAAAACACCTTATATGACCAATAAACGAACAACGCGAGGATTACCCAAGGAATGAGTGCCCTAATAATCCAAAGAGAAAGAAGGAGAATAAAAATAGAAAGACCGATCCTCTTAGTCATTCCTTTGCACCGTCATTCATGACTTTCTATCGCGAAATTAGAGGCATCGAGAAGGGCTTACGTCCTGTTATCTGATTTAGTTGATTTCTTTGGGTCTCAAGAAGGCATTGAGAAGGGCGGGGTATTTCTATCCCGCCCTTTGAGTTAGGCACTTATTGTGTCGACCGTCGTGCCTTAACTCCTGTTCTCTTTCTAGTCCTTTGAGACCAGAGTTCAACTGATATAAACACCTGTTTTTGATTAGAAGGAGAAAAGTCTAAGCAGCATCCTCATTTATTTGATACTCAACTAATTCCCAACCATTACTCAACAACTCATCCCACGTTTCGACAGCACTTTCAAGGTCTAACCTTCTTGTGTTTTTAATTCTTGTCGGGATGCCTTCCTTGGTCGAATACCAAAGTTGAGTAATCACATTTGGTATTCGCATTAAAGACTTTGGATCTCTAACGAAAAACAGAACCATCTTTTTGTCAGGATTAATTAACCATCCAGTTGGTGTTTGAATTGCTCTTCCAAATTCAGAAGTCATTCTTCAGGCTGAAAAAGGAGAAGTGCGAGGGTGGAGTGGATGATTGGGAATGAAGGATGACCAAATCAATAAGTTGGTCTTTTCTTAAATTGGAAAGGTGGTGAACACCAGCCAACATTTTTTTAAGTTGTTTAACCGTCTTCGTTTGGAGTTCGATTTTAGGATCGATCCAAATACCTTTCTTTGGGAAAGAGAGAAGCACTCCAACTGCTTGAGTGAATAAAAAAACAACATGGAGTAAATACTGGAACCAGTCCTCAAATGCAGAGTTCGTCATAGCCAAAAGAGCCCACCGAGAAGAATCTACTATAGTACAAATTTACTATAAGAGAATTTTCTCTTACTGCTGCGCCTACATTCAAAGCAACTGCAATACTGAAGAGTGTTTTCCATAAAGAAGGGCAAGAGATTTAGTCTCGCCCTTGGAGTTCAAGCACTTATTTTTTGACCAATCGTACTTTAACTCTTGCTTCATGTCTAATCAGCCCCAATCAGGAAGTCATTAAGCAAAACCTCTCAATTGCCCCCATTGCAGAAGCTGACCGCACCAGAAATACTTTTGCCGCTATTTCGGACTTCTTCAACACATTGATTGAAGACCTTTGATCCTTGGTTCGCCGAGAAGAGACCTAAAGCGATCACAGCAAGAGATAACGCAGAGACAAAGCCTGTCCCTAATTGGACAACTCCGTAAGCAAGCATTGCTCCTTTATTCCTTCCGCAATTCTTCTTTTCGCTTTTATTTTCCTTTGCCATTGAACTTTGCAGTGAATAAACAGAAGACTATGGAATACTTTTGCTCAGCGTGCGATGAAGAAGGCAGAGAAAACCGTAAATCACAAGAAAAGCTTCTAGAGACAGATTGCCAAGGGGTCTAGAGCAAGTCCTTACTTGTTCCTACTCAAGAGGTGCTCAACTCCTCAAGCCGTTTATTTTTAAACTATAAGGATTATTTTGGAAGCACCTAAAAAACGTCCTCATCGAATAGATGCCATATAGAGAACATTCCTGAGGAGTCTCTTCAATCTGCTTCCTCCATACATGATCACATGGCCAACAAAGGTAAGGCACAGAATTGAAGTGTTCCAATAATGGACCAGTAAACGATCAAGCAATCCCTTAACATAGACTAGTTAAAGCAAAATCAATGACATGCTTAAGTGTTCCATAAAGACGTTCTAGTTGATAGGGTATAAATACAAATTAAGCTTGTCTCTTTTTGGAACACTCAATGGGCAAATTCCAAAAGCACAAATTTGAAAGGCCATCGTTCATTGATAAACCTATCTACAAATCCATTGGTTACGAGAGAGTAAGCACCCCTGGGCAAACAACAGAAAGTCAGGTTGCTGATCTAAAGAAGGAAGGTTGTTGCGTTGTCTTCCAGGAAACCATAAGCACGAGAGATAAAGAACGTCCTCAAATGATGTCAGCACTAGCAGCACTCTCGGAAGGGGATGAGTTAGTTATCGCGAAGCTAGATCGTTTGGGCAGGACTCAAATTGAGGTAGTCAAGCGGATCCATGACCTTCAAGAGCAAGGAATCCACATCAGAACGTTGGATGGGCTAATTAACACAAGAGATTTAGGCAAGTTCGCTCCAATTATTATTGGATTAATTAGAGCTCTGTCAGGAGTGGAGCGCTCTCTAAATCGTGAACGAACAATTGAAAGTATTCAGCACCGACGGGAGAAAGGGCAGTCATTGGGAGGCAGACCCAAAACCAGTATTGCAAAAGAAGGGTTGGTAGTTCGTCTAAGGAATGAAGGTTGCTCCTACAGATCCATAAGAGAACAAACAGGTCTTGCTCTTTCAACCATAAGAAGGATCATCGTGGAGCAAGAGCAAGTGGCATCATGACAAGAATAAGCATTCCCAATATCCCTCCACACTTCGTTCGAAAGAAGAAAAAAGAAGTTGTCTTTCATATTCCAGGAGCATTCCCAACACCAATGATTCCTGAACTCATGAAGGAATATTTTCCTTCTGAATACAAGAGTGTTGTAGTTCGCTGCTCTGAAACTTTTTATCGCTTACGCGAGGTTGCGGGCTTATGACAGTCGACTGGAAAGAAGCAGATGGAACAGATTGGAGAGAAGAGTTCAAGCAACTCAAAGGGACTATCTCTATTGATGACATGAGACTTCTGGATAAAGGGGCAATGACTATGAAAGATGCATGGCGACTAGGTGCGCTACATGCTGAATACAAACGTCTAAAGCGAAATCAACCTCCAGACCTTCCAGATCTAAAGCGATGAACTATTCAAATGTGCTGTTCATATTTGCCCCCTCTCTCGGTTTGATAATTGTTTTTGTCGTGGCAAACCTATTGATCACAAGAGTTTTGACCAAGGATCGAGCCAGAAGATGATCGATTCCTACACACTTGAGCAGTGCAAGAAAGATCATGAGATTCGACAACTCAAAATCAAGAACTTGGAGCATGCCATCCAGCAATCTGAAGAAATGATTGCCGAATCACAGATGGAAGAAGGTGAACTAACTTTTTTGAGAAGAAAGGTTGCTGAGTCTATGCAAGATTTAGAAGTTCTTTTTTTGATGAATGATCAAGAATAAATAATAGAGAGGCTCTTATGAATTTATTGCTTTATTTTCCTTCTATTTAATAGGTTAAATTATTCCTAATATAGGAAAGAAAATAATACAGAAGAATCAAGGATATTACTTAGACTTAGCAGATAGTAAAAGAAGGCAAAGATTATTCCTAGGAAGGGATACTAATGTAGATTTCCATTAGTATCCCAAAGAAAAATAACTCCTAATTCCAACCCCTTCAAGCTTCCCAGTACTAGATCCACTCAGTGTGTAATTCTACTCTTAATAGGGAGTTATATAGAGTACTTCACTCCTTTTCTGGATTGGCATTAGTGGCAACTAAGAAAACTACTATCTCTATTACTTATTTTTGGTAAAAGGATTTGAATAACACTTTTATCTATTGCCCATACTCAAAACTTACTGATTTTAACCAAGGCTCACCTCTAACAAAAACAGAAATATTGCTAACAAGCATCCGCTTAGCGAACAATGAAAGCCAAAGCTGTAAGGAAGAAGGCTGACGCCAGTGCTCCAATAGAAACTAAGCCTACAATTTTCCCCGTATTAACTTTTACGGAAACAGTGAGCAACTTATCCCCTCTATCACTCTTTGGTTCAGAGACTGATTTTGATGGCTTATTAGGTATTACTTGACTCTTTTGAGAG
>QCRS01000058.1 GCA_003211755.1 Prochlorococcus sp. AG-463-F15
AGAAATACTGCCGCACAAAATGGCAGAGATTTTGAGAGACTATGCAGATAGACTGGATTAATCAGGAATGGTTTTATTAATTCACATGATATGCACTTAGTTATTTTTTTATAATATTTCCTTTTTCAAATTTCCTATAAAATACATATCCAATCAAGAATAAAACAATGAATAAGATGTTCTGATTAAAAATTCTAAGTATTAGATAAGCAAATACTGGTAATAATAAGAATCTTTTAGCTGAGAGCTTTTCTTCAAGTGTTAAATCTTTCCATTCAAGATACCTTCTCCACTGGAAAACTCTTTTCATCTTCCTCACTTTAGGTTCTTCCCTATTAAAAAAGCTGCTAAATATAACTCTTAGATCATCTAAAATGTTCATTTTTATTTTAGGAAATATGGATAATTTTCCTTTAGTAAATATGAACAACCGCCAGCTTTCTTAATTACAGAATTTGATGATCTATCCATTGAAAATCTATGAGATTTATAGGATTTAATCAAATCTTTTCTTACGCGATTACTTCCACCAAGCTTATTATTTGCATATTCAATAGCAAATGGCCAACGCTCGCTCTCTAGTAAAGAGTCATTTTCTACTGCGCAATAACCTATAGCTGCACCATGTATCAGATAACCTGTTGTTTTATATCCATAACAAGCCCAACCTCCTTTCTTAAATTTTTCAGGGCATCTGACCTTAAGAATATAAGGATTACTTCTTTCTGTGGATTTGTTTTGGTTACTTTCAATCCCTTTAGTATCAGAGTTTGATTTATTTAAAAACCTAAGTGTTATTCCTATCCCAGTTATTCCGACTGCAATAACAACAGCAGAGGCTCCTCTTAATAACCATGTAGTTGTTTTATCCATCTAGGTTTTCATGATTTCTAGTAGCAAGTAAAAGCGTTTCATGAGTAATAACGATAGGCCATTTCTTGAAGCATTTTTCGGATGTGCTCGTCTTGAGCATTGGTCTCTTCCTTTAGTTTCTCGCAAGCACCCTTAACCTGCATCCATACAGCTTCCATCACTTCTCGCTCTTCTTCCGAAGGTACCCAGTTAGTGCTTCCCATATAAGAGATAATAAGAGGAATTAGCAGTCTTGCTGAGTGATGGGGATCACTAAGGACGTATTCAAGGGGCCTTACTGGCTCCTTTTTTTATGAAAGTTTTGGGCAGCGTTCCTATTCTTTCCTTTACTGAATGCTGACTACAACGTTCCTTGTTTTAGGGCCATCTAGCTCAACGAGGATTACATCTTGATATTGCCCTAATTGCAGCTTTCCATCCTTAAATGGCACGCTCACATCATTACCAAGCAATAAGGCTTGCATATGGGAATGAGCGTTCTTCGGCTCATCTTCCGGGATGTTATCCCTTAGATGTAGATCATCATGTTTATAACCCTGCAATGGAGGCGCTAATTCCTTCAACCATTTTTCTAGATCCAGTATCAATCTCTCTTCCATCTCATTGACAATTAAGGCTGTAGTCGTATGCAAACAAGACACGCATACAACACCTTCTAACTGGATACCGCATTGAATAATGCTCTCAATTTGATTAGTGATTGCGTGACAGGAAAATGATGAGCTGGTCTGAATTGAAATCGTTTCTGTACGCATAAGGCTGTCTTGTTATTTTGAGCAAGTATCCAAAGATCTGAGATGATCTTGGCTGGATAGAGGCCTGCCATCCCATCATCCGACAAATATTAATTAGCCACGTGTGTAGTAGTGGATTACGTCATAAATTAGATAAATAACAAAAGCAGCGCCTAGATATAAGCCGAGCCTGGGACCTTTGAATAATGAATTGAAGGAGTTTGAGTTCTCTTCTTTTTTTTTATTTTTCTTTTGCTTAGGTGGTAGGCCTTGTTCTTTGCGTCGTTTAGCTTCTCCCATGAATCTGATTGGATCTCATATCTCCATCATGACCTTTACAGACAAGTCTTCAATCAATATCCAATAAAAAAGCCCCTGAAGACATGAGGCTTTTTTATTAAGACCGTTTGATCCCCATCACCCGGCCATTGGGCTGACAGTAGTCACTGTCAAGCGATTTGTCATCGGTAGATACACGCTATTTATAGTGTGACTTATACAACTGATAAGAAAATACACTACTTATGGGGGTTGATTTTGAGCTGAATGTCTCTTAGAAAATAAGTTCCCCATCACCCAGGTCCCGTGCGTTTCGCAAGGGCCTTTTTTATTGCCTAGGTCTAAGCACGAACTGAGGGAGAATGGGAATAAGAGCATGAACCTTACTGAGCAGCTTCTGTTCACACTTTGTTCACACCACGTAATTCGCCCAAACTCCTTGATATGACTGAAATTAACTACTGGCTAATGAACCACGTACCAGAGCTAATATAACAGTTATACCAAGGCTTTAAGGAAAAGAGTAAAATCATATCCACACAGTATCCACACTTTTTTGCCTCAGATTCAACTTCAACAGAAGGTCTTAAACGGTCGTGGGAGAGTGCTTCTTTACGGCTCAGGGACTAGTGCTGGCAAGTGGTATTACAAAGAAAAAGTAGAAGGACAAAGGCGGTACAAAGAAAAGCAGTTATTTGGAGCGAGTTCTTTAGAACAAGCCATGGAGATGGCTGCAGAAGCAGCTATTGAACTAGCCAAGAAACCTGAGAAGAAACCCAGTTACAGGTATGCATCTGATCCTCTAACCCTGATTCAACGAGAAGAGAAACTGATCAAGCAAAAAGAGAAGCTCGCCAAAGAAGAACAGAAGAAAGAGCGTCCAAAAATAGATCTAGAAGTAGCTATGGATCAGTGGTTATCTGAACAAGAAAAACGTGTAGAAGCAGGAGCTTTTCAACCAGCGAGCTATAGCCATAAGTTCAATTGCTGTCGGCACATCAAGCTCTATCTAAAGAAGAAGAAAGTCACTTTTACTACTCAAATCAATCCAACAACCTTTGATGATTACCCCGTCTACCGGCTTAAACAAACAGATAAAAGAATAGTTATCCATCGAGAGCTTGCAGTCTTAGGGGAATTTATAAAGAGCTATCTGGTCAAGCACAAATACATTCCTGCTCACCTATGGCTGGATGGACAATTCTTACCAAGAATCAAAGTCAGAGATACCGATCGAGACGCTAACCCTGCCATCAATCCAGAGGATTGGACAGCCATTATTAATTACATCCGAGAAGAGTGGAGGCCATTGGCATATGAAAAAGACCAATTTGGTAGACGATCAGAGAAGTCGATCTATTTCCGCAACATGTTCTGGCATTGGTTACTCATCGCCAAAAGCACAGGCATGAGTCCAGAAGAGATCTGCAAGATGAAGTGGAAGAGCGTCGAGATTATTGATGTCGGACGAATCAGCAAATCCAAAGCCATAGAAGAATATGAACAGATCCTTGATGAGATCAGAGAAGAAGGCAAAGAAGATGAGATCTATATCGAACCACCTGATCTAAATATCAATCCTTCTGACTGGGTTCTCAATCACGATGCTTGGGGAAGAGAAGAACGACTGATTTCATTTATCACTACTGTTAGAGCAAAGACATCGAGAGTTAGAGAAATCCCTTGCAACCTGGGTTATGTCTTTAGGAGATGGAAATACTTTTTAGAGAAGGAACTGAATCACAAGGTCAGAGGTGATGACTATGTCTTTGCTCAAATTCACAACGAGATGAAGCAACCCAATCAAAGAAAGATCCAACAGCATTGGAGATGGACAGTTGATCAGTTGATGGATGAAGGGAAACTCAAAGGTCATAAGTTCTCTGATCGTCCCTACACCTTGTATTCACTACGTTCTACTTTCATTGAAAATCACTTAATGAAAGGGACAGATATCTTCTTGTTGGCTCGTATTTGTGGGAACAGCGTCAAAACAATCATGGATACCTACGAACGTATAGACATAAGGAAAAGGACAAAAGAAATCACGGATATTGAATACG
>QCRS01000059.1 GCA_003211755.1 Prochlorococcus sp. AG-463-F15
TTAATTGAGCTCCTAATTCGGCGGCACGATCTCTCATAAATGCATCCATAACTTCTCTGCGACACATCCCTATGTATTCATTTTCCGTTTTGCCATAGACCTTATCGAGACTTATGTCCACTTCTCGATTTGAAGGTGAGATCATACGCATATTGCGCACTTTGCGATCAATAATCGAATCTGGTAGATCGAATTCAGCAACCATGCATAGAGGGATGGCTCCTCCGCATGGCTTTGCATTGTCCAGCTTCCTCTCAAAAACCCAAGTCTGGATTCCAGCTTTTGCAAGGATTTCAGCAGCACATGAGCCACTTGGTCCACCACCAACAACTGCTACTCGTAACATGTGATTTCAGGTCTTAATTTGTATTAGTTAATGAAAACTAACTCGTCAAAAGAATTCTAGTAAAGAGTTCTTGCTAAGCCCGTTACGATCGAAACAACAATACGATCAATTTTGTGCGTCGAGTTGAATCCGCTCGAAGCGATATCACCGATGAGATCCCCCTCGCTAAAAGGACGAGTCCTTCCATTCAAGCTCGTTCAGGGTCAGTTCGTTTTTTAGCCCTTTCATTGATTTTGTTAGGTGCTTTGGTGATAGCCCTTCCTTTGGGCTTTTTCCCTAGGTATAGAGGCGCTACTTTATTTTTTGGTCTTCTGCAGCTTCCTACTTCAGAGGGACGGTTGCTTGGCCATTACCCATACTTAGAGGCTTCAAGTGATGATTTGATTTCGGTTTATCCAGGTCTTCAAATTCATAAGGACACTTATAAAGCTCTTAAATCCATGCGATCAGCTGCTACTGCTGATGGTATTAACTTGATACTTCTTAGTGGTTATCGATCTATCGAACTTCAAAGGCAGATCTTTTATGGCAGAAAATCATCTCGTAGTCAGATTGCTATAGAAAGGGCAAAAGTTTCGGCCCCTCCTGGATACTCTGAACACAGCACAGGTTATGCAATTGATCTGGGTGATGGATCAATGCGTGCAACTGATTTAGAAGTGGAATTTGAATCAACTCCTGCTTTTAAATGGCTAAAGAAATATGCAGCCAAATATCATTTCGTACTTTCTTTCCCAAAGGGCAACCCTCAGAAAGTTAGTTATGAGCCATGGCATTGGAGGTTTGAGGGCACTGTTGATGCTCTAAGGCAATTTGAGCCGTCTAATGAAAAACGACGCGTCCTGGAGCCTATGGATTGATTGTTTCTTCGATTTTGTCTTGACTTTCTTCTTCTAAAAATAGTCTTTGATCTTATTGATCAAAGCAAAAAGGTCTTTGAAAGCATATCTTCGAGTAACAAATTCTCATATTGAGATATCCTTTCGCCACAACTCCTTTGAGCCAGTCTCTCCTACTACAGAAGCTTTGAATAAAATGAGTCACAAGGAACAGTCGATCAGGAATATTGCAATCATTGCTCATGTGGATCATGGCAAAACTACACTTGTTGATGCGTTGCTTACTCAATCTGGGATTTTTCGTGAAAATGAAGCAATTCCAACATGCGTTTTAGATTCAAATGATTTGGAACGTGAAAGAGGCATAACAATTCTTTCTAAGAACACTGCAGTAACTTATAAAGAAACAAGAATAAATATTGTTGATACTCCTGGACACGCGGACTTTGGTGGTGAAGTCGAGAGAGTCCTTGGAATGGTTGATGGGTGCTTGTTAATAGTTGATGCAAATGAAGGCCCTATGCCTCAAACACGTTTTGTACTTAAGAAAGCATTGGAGCAGGGTTTAAGACCAATTGTCTTTGTGAATAAAGTAGATAGAGCAAGAGTTCAACCTGAAACAGCTGTTGATAAGGTTCTTGATTTGTTTTTAGAACTTGGTGCAGATGATGACCAATGTGATTTTCAATACTTATTTGGTAGCGGATTAGGTGGATTTGCAACATCAGATATGTCTGAAAAAAGTGAAAATATGCAACCCCTGTTTGATGCAATTATTAGACATGTACCACCTCCAGTTGGAGATCAAAGCAAACCTTTACAGCTCCAAATTACTACACTAGATTATTCTGACTTTTTGGGAAGAATAGTAATAGGGAGGGTTCATAATGGCATTATTCGTAATGGACAAAATGCAATCCTGATTAAGGAGAATGGAATAGAGAAACGTGGCAGAATAAGTAAATTAATGGGTTTTGAAGGATTACAACGTGTTGAGATTGATATGGCATTAGCAGGAGACCTTGTAGCAGTTGCAGGTTTCTCTGAAGTGAATATTGGCGAGACTATTGCATGTCCAGATGAACCAAAAGCTTTGCCTTTAATTAAGGTTGATGAACCTACATTGCAAATGACATTCGTTGTAAACGATTCACCCTTTGCAGGAAAAGAAGGGAAATTTGTTACTAGTCGACAATTGCGGCAGCGCCTTGAGAAGGAATTGTTGACTAATGTAGCTTTACGAGTTGAAGAAACAGATTCTCCTGATCGATTTTCTGTAAGTGGTAGAGGTGAATTGCACTTGGGGATTTTGATTGAAACAATGCGGCGAGAGGGATATGAATTTCAAGTATCTCAGCCCCAAGTTATTTTCCGTACGATTGATGGGACCCCATGCGAACCTGTTGAGACACTTGTTATGGATGTCCCAGAGGCATCAGTGGGTGCATGTATTGAGAAGTTGGGAATTAGAAGAGGGGAGATGCAAAATATGGAGACAGGTCAAGATGGCCGAACCCAGCTTGAATTTTTGGTTCCATCTAGAGGTTTGATTGGTCTTCGTGGAGAATTCGTTCGTGTGACTAGAGGCGAGGGGATTATGAGTCATTCATTTTTTGAATACCGTCCAATGGTGGGTGAATTTGATACTAGGAGAAATGGAGTTTTAATCGCATTTGAGGAAGGGATTTCTACTTTCTATGCTTTGAAGAATGCTGAAGATCGTGGACAGTTCTTTATAACTCCTGGAACAAAGGTTTATAAGGGAATGATTATCGGAGAGAATAATCGACCTCAAGATCTTGAAATCAATATCTGTAAGACTAAACAATTAACTAATATGAGATCTGCAGGTGCGGAGGAATTAGATACTCTGCAATCACCTATTGAAATTACTCTTGAGAGAGCATTAGAATATATAGGTCCTGGGGAAATGCTTGAGGTAACTCCAGAAACAATAAGACTAAGAAAACTTCCTATTAAGAGGAATGTTAAGCGCTAATGGATCAGCTAAATTCCTCTACTCAACTATTTTGTGAAGACAAACGTTTTAAGAAAGCCTTAGATCTTTTTAACACCGCTGATTGGTACTCAGCTCATGACGCTTTTGAAGATTTATGGCATGAAACTAATGGTCCAGAAAGAAATACACTTCAGGGGATATTGCAAATTGCTGTTGCTCAAGTGCATCTTGAAAAAGGGAATAGAAATGGTGCCATGATTCTATTTGGGGAGGGTTTAGGTCGCCTCACCAAACAAGGGGCTCCTGATTTGGGAGTTGATATTCAAGGTCTTTGTGAACTTGTTAGGAAACGACTTAGTCTCCTTCAGCAAGGTAGTGATACTGAGACAGTTAATGTTCCATTCATTTTTAAAAGAAAATCAGGAGCCAATTAAATTGATTAACATTTATTCTTTGCATACTAAATTATCTCGCTTAAATAAGTTACAAATAACATTAGGACAAATTGCTGTTTTTTTATCTGTTGTTATGTGTGGTGCTCTCTCTCCTATTACTTATGCTGAGGATGTAACTTCTTTTCCTGGAAAGAGAGATGGTGAAGAGGTTATTATTGAGTCAGAAAGGCAAAGTACAGAC
>QCRS01000060.1 GCA_003211755.1 Prochlorococcus sp. AG-463-F15
GCTTGCAGTTGCTCCCTCCAAAGACGACCATCAGCCTGGAAAGGTACTAATAAGGCGCCATGAACTCCGACCAACCTAGAAGCTACAACTGGTACCAATTCCAGAAATCGATGCAAGTTTGTAAAACTACGAAGAGCAAATCCCAACGAAGTCAATAATTCTTGATTACAACGCTGCTCAGCAGACAAGCTTTCAAGCAATTCCCTCAAAGAGTTAGAGGCAGATTGTGATTGATGATGGCTTTGAAAAGTTGCTGCCGAATGTGGTTTTGGTGGCTTATTGCTCACTGGCTCACCACTGCAGCAGGGCTAAAAAGGTAGCAAAAACTTTAAAAATAAACATTAACTGCATTACCGTTTTGATAAAAGAGCCTCTACAAATTCAAAACTTTTAAAAGGTCTCAAGTCTCTAATGCCTTCTCCAGCACCAATAAAGCGAATAGGCAAGTTTGCTTCTGAAGCTACAGCTAATGCAACACCACCGCGAGATGTACCATCAAGCTTAGTAATAACAACTCCAGTGAGGTTTGCAGACTTAGAAAATGCCATAGCTTGTCTAAGTCCATTTTGTCCCTGACTAGAATCAAGAACGAGTAAAGATTCAACTCGAGCATTTGGAGCAAGTCTGTCAATAATTCTCCTAACCTTCTGCAACTCCTCCATAAGATTATGTTTTGTCTGTAAACGGCCAGCGGTATCAACTAATAACAAATCAACTCCTTTTGATTTAGCAGCACCAATTGCATCAAAAACAACAGCAGCTGGATCTGCATTCGCAGTTGAATTTGCGACTACTGGAATACCACTACGATCACCCCAGACCCGAACTTGTTCAACAGCCGCCGCACGAAAGGTATCAGCTGCTGCAATCAAGGCAGAATAACCACTTCTTTTGGCAAGGTTGGCGAGCTTTCCAAGAGTTGTTGTTTTTCCTACTCCATTAACCCCTACCAACAACCAAATATTTAAACAACCCTTTTCAGGCACAAGCAAATCAGAACCACTCGATTTAATTGGAGCATTTAGAAGATCACATAGCTTTTCTTTCAAAAAACGAAGTCCTTCATTAGCATCGACAACTTCCTCATTTAATTTTCTACGAAGAGCATCCAATATTTGATCAGTTGCCCCAACTCCTGCATCAGCTTTTAAAAGTAACGTTTCTAAATCATCAACAACTTCTGGAGTGAGCGGATCATCCCCAAGTTTTTCTAACAAGCCAGTAACAAATTTTTGACGAGACTTTTCAAGCCCTTTTCTCAGACGACCCAACCAATCAATTTCTTCTAAAGAAATTTCCTCTGCTTTACGTCCTTGAGCTGCAAGGACCTCTGAAGACCATGTAAAAGCTTCATCAAAGTCTCCAAGCTCAGGCTCTTCTCTATTAATTGCATTAACCCCTATAGAATTTGCATCGGATTTTTCTAAATTAATAGACGAAATATTTGTGGTAGGCAAAACTTTTTTAATTTCTAATTGATCTTCATTAGAAAAGTCAGTACTAATACTTCTGTTTGATTCAAGAAGGATTCCACTCTCTTTATGTTGTTGTTGTTTCAATCTTGCATAGGCATCTTTCGCCCATTGCAATGAATCCTCCTGAGTAGAAGAAGCATCATTTAGTTGCTGATCAGAGTCTCTCTCATCAGAAGAATCAACACTAGTGCGTTTAAATTCGTCGAAAACCATTAGTGAATAGCCGAATCACAAGCATTTTGCAATCTTCTCAAAACACCATTAATCATTCGACGACCTTGTTCATCACTGTAGCGATGGGCAAGTTCAACAGCTTCATTACAAGCAACAGCAGCCGGTGTCTCAAGATTTATCAAATCAACAAAGGCCAATCTCAAAATGTCCCGATCAATACGAGGCAAACGCTTAAAACGCCATCCTTCCATTACAGAATCCAAACGACTATCAATCATGATTCGTTGATCAAAGACCAAAGCAACTCTTTCTATCGTTCCCCGTCGAATTTGTTCTTGATCACTAAGAGCCAACAAATGAGGCAATTCCAAGCTTGCTGAAAGTCGATTCAAGACATTTTCAGCTTCTACTAAGCAAGCATTTAAATGATTTCGAATCCGTTCAACTGAGCTTTTATCCAAATCTTGCAATTCAGTTTCAAACAAATGTTGCTGTGCTATTTCAAGTTTTCCAGCAGAACTATCCAATTCTTCTCGACAATGCTGCATAAGACTTTGCAAAGCTTTATTTAACAAAGCTTCTACTTCTAATGATTTTAAATCTTGAATCTGGTTCTCAGAAATCTGACTCAACACCAAAAGAGCCAATTCTCGAGCAATAGATCTTGTCTGCATCATCTCAACAAAACCATGAAGAGATCAAATCAACTTTGTGATGAAGCAGAAGAAGTCGCTGTAGTAGCCCTCAATTGAGCAAACAGGCTTGAAAAACTTCTATTAGCAGTGGCAGTGCGCTCATCAGGATTAACTATTCCAGCAGAAATAATAGTTCTAAAAGCATCCTCAACGGAAATATTTAAATCCTTTACAGATGATTCTGGGACTAATGTATACCAACCAGTTGTAGGGTTTGGAGCCGTTGGAATAAAAACGCTAAGCATAGTTTCATCTAACTCAGCCTGAAGAGAAGAGCCAACCAAGCCAGTCACAAAGCCGACACTAAACAAGCCTTCACGGGGATACTCAACCAAAACGACTCTTCGAAATCTAGTCGAATTATCTCTAAGAAAAGTTTCTAAAAGTTGTTTAAGAGTTTTGTAAACCGAACCTGCCAAGGGAATGCGTGAAAGAGTTCCTTCCCCAAATTCCAACAACCAACGGCCCACAAAATTACGCGCCATCAAGCCAATCAAAAGTATTCCCAACAAAGGAACAGTTAGGCCTAAAGCAAGATTAATCAAATCCTGTAAAAGAGGATTCAGCGTAATAAAAGGGTTTAGTTGTTTTGGAATCGACGTTAGAAACGCCAAAACAAATCGACTGACAACAGTAGACAGCCAAATTGTGGTTGCAAGCGGGATTACCACTAACAAACCAGCAATTAGGTCATTCTTGAGATCTTGCTGTAGCCGTGAAGCTAAAGGAAGATCAGGACTGGGAGTAGATTCCACCAAGAATCTTCTGAGGCCTTTTTCTCTTTTGTTTAACTAAGTTAACCAATTTTCTTTACAAAAGACATCTTTAGAGGACAGTAGCCAAGCCGAGCAACATATAACTCAAAATAATTCTTGGCAAAAATCCTCGAAAAACGGCTTCCAATCGATGCGAAAGTAAAAAAATTAGCTGCGAAGGCAGGTTTTTTGGGGAGGGGCGGCAAGATGAAAAAAACTTTACTTGTTGCGGTTATTTGTTTTGACAAAGATCAAAACCCAAAATCAACTTAGTCAAGAACTAAAAAAAGAGGCAAAAAATCAAGGCTTTAATCCTGTAGGAATTGCAAGAATTCCTGGCAGTGATCGCATTCAACTCCGAACAGCAGCCTTACAGAGATGGTTAAAGATGGGACATCAAGCCGAAATGAAATGGATGAATGCCCCTAGAAGACAAAAA
>QCRS01000061.1 GCA_003211755.1 Prochlorococcus sp. AG-463-F15
AATATCAAATTCTTGTAGGAAATATATTTTACTTACGAAAAATAATTGTCCAGTTACTTCATATCTAGTTTCTTCAGGGTTTAGTTTCACTGCACTTACCTTGATTACTTTGGCAACTTTTCGACTAAACAATATTCCTGCTAAAGCAACACCTGCTATTACCCCCAGAGCAAGATTATGTGGTGTTGTGAGCATAGTTACTGAGAATGTCATCAACATAACTGCAGTATCACTTCTAGGAATCTTTTGTATATTCCCAAGTCCAACTGTATCTGCTGTACTGATAGCGATAGTTATCATTACTGCTACCAAAGCTGCCATTGGAATTTGTTGCAGCCATGGCCTACAAAGCAAAATCATTGCCAGAAGGCTAACGCCAGAAGAGAAGGTTGAAAGTCTTGTCTTTCCTCCATTTTCTGTATTCATAACTGATTGCCCTACTAAGGCACAACCTGCCATTCCGCCAAAGAAAGAAGAAACAATATTCGCTATGCCTTGGCCACGTGCTTCAATATTTTTATTGGAGTTTGAGTCTGTTATATCGTCAAGAATATCTTGAGTTAAGAAAGTTTCCATTAAACCCACAAGTGATATAGCTAAAGCTGTTGGTAATACTTGCCCAAAAGTTGCTAGATTGAATGGAACTTTTCCTTCTTCAATTGATCCAAATGGCATCGTAAAACTTGGCAAACCATTGGGGAGTTGTCCTAGGTCTTTAACAGTAGGAATATCCAAATTCAATCCAATACAAATAACAGTTAGTGCTACTATTGCAACTAATTGTGATGGGATAAGGCGAGTAATCCTAGGAAGACCGTAGATAATTATTAATCCAATAATTACTAAAGCCCAGACAAGCGGAATTTGCCCACCTGTTGGCAAGACTTGTATTGAATGCCCCTCTGCTACTGTCTCTCCATAGTGAAAGCTAAGCCCTAATTGAGGAAATTGGGCTTGAAGGATTAATAAGGCCAGTGCATTAACAAAGCCACTAAGTACTGCTTGAGGAACAAAACGCATTTGATAAGCCAGACGTAAATAGCCCCAAAGAATCTGAAAGACGCCTGTTAGTAGACCAGCTGCCATTAAATAGGAAAGGCCTAAACCTGCTCCTTTTGCATTGCCAGTGGCGACAAGGCCCGTCATCAGAAGTGCAGTAGAGCCCGTCGCTGAGGTGATCATTCCCATTCGCCCTCCAATGAGAGCAATGGTGATTGAGAGACAAAAGGCTCCAAATAGGCCTACCTGGGGATCAACTCCTGCAATACCCGAAAAAGCAATTGCCTCTGGAATCATCGCGAAGGCCACGACTAGACCTGAGAGGATGTCTTGTCTTGGACTTGATAGCCACTGGCTAATTAGTGGGGTTTCTGAACTTTTAATCATCTAGAGAGCTTATAGAAGAGAGCAAGAGTCAAAGTCGCGGCAATATACCCTGCGGGTCATATCGAGATTTGAGACTTTGAAGACCTGGAAGCCACTCCTCATAAGCTTTTTGTGTTTCTTGTAGATGCCAAGGTAAGTGTTGATGCATTTGAGCTAAATGGACTCCTGGACAATGTGGCTCAAGTGTTCTCCAAGCTTTTATCAGCCAAGCAAGACTTTTTTCTCTATCTTTTTGGTTTCCTGCTTGCCAAGAAGCATTGATCCAAGGTTTCCAAATTGCTTGACGGTGAACAAATGAGGTGCTCGACCTGCTTATTTGGCTTGAAGCTCCACCTAGTTGCTGAGAGGCTATGAAGCAATTCTTATTGGGCCGAATAGAGATCAAACTTTCAAGAGAATCAATTAATTGAGAGCAATTTTTATCCCATGAAGGACCAAGTAATCCAACTACTTCATTATGAAGCTTGGATTGATCTTTTTTATTGGAGTTTTCAAGAGTGAAGGCAGGAAGATCTTGCTGTCCTAAAACTTCAGATACTTGCAATAATTTATTTCGAGAAAAATCTTTTTCTAGCTTTTCAAGAGTATTATTTTGATCACTAAAACCGTTTGCAAAGACAACATATAGTTTAATAAAATCGCCCCAAATCCACTGTAAACTTATGCTGTCAGGCCAATCTTGAGCTTGTTGGATGGCCTCTGTTAATTGGTCTTTTTTTATGGTGGTCTGCAAGACTTTTATTGTTGTTAGGGGTTGAGTTCTGAGAGTTAGATTTGTAACGATTCCAAGAAAAGGAGCAGCACCACATAGACCTCTCCATAAGAGATGATCTTCAAAGTTTGACTTGGATGTAGGTTTTGAAATCTTGAAACACTCTCCAGTACCCCAAACTCCTTTTATTTCAAGAATTTGATCGACAGCCAACCCATAACTTCTACTAAGAGGACTAATACCCCCAGTGAGTATGTAACCAAGTCCAGGAAGGCCTGACATACCTATAGGGAATGTTCTGCCATATTTACTTAGTTCCTTTAGGAGGCTTGTCATCGTAATTCCTCCTTCTATCTCTACAGTTTTGTTGGATTGATCAAAATCTATTCTTTGATAATTTTTCCTTAGGTCCAGTGTCCAATGGCCTGGAGCAGTGCATCGACTAGATGTTCCCCCACTGCATACCAACAAAGGCTTGGGTGTTAGTTTTGCTGTTTTTAAAAGGTCCTTAAATTCATCATCTATTTCCTCAAAGACACCAGCAATTAAGTAGTCTTGTGCCAATGAGTTTTGAACCAAGAGGTGATTATTAATTTTCTTCACCTAACCCTTATAGAAAATATTACTCAGAATCATCTCTTTCTGATTTACCCCCCCTCAGGATAAGGTCAATACTAAGTGGATTTAAGCTTTGACTACCAAGCTCCTTGACTTACAAGATAGCCGCCTAGGAGTTTTGATCTGTGGACATGGCAGTCGGAATCGGCTGGCTGTAGATGAATTCGCGCAGTTAGTAAGATCCCTCAGGTGCAAGCTACCAGCAATTCCAGTTGAATATGGATACCTTGAATTTGCAAAACCAATAATTAGAGAGGCTCTTGATAATCTGCGTGCTCAATCCATAGAAAGGGTTATAGCTATCCCTGCGATGTTGTTTGCCGCAGGTCATGCCAAAAATGACATTCCATCATTGTTGAATGCGTATGCTCTAGAAACAGGGTTGGTTATTGATTATGGGCGTGAGCTTGGTATCAATAATTATATGATTGGAGCGGCTGGAGCCAGAATTAAAGAGACGCTGAAATCTTCTCCTATTGTTGCTAATTCTGAAACCCTGCTTGTTGTAGTTGGAAGAGGCTCCTCAGATCCAGATGCAAACGCAAACGTTGCAAAAATTACAAGGATGTTGGTTGAGGGCTTTGGTTTCGGATGGGGAGAAACTGTTTATTCAGGGGT
>QCRS01000062.1 GCA_003211755.1 Prochlorococcus sp. AG-463-F15
ATCGCCCAGTTTAAAAGGGCAACACGGTTTTTGGATCCTGTTTTAGTGAACATGTTGCTGACATGGTTATCCACCGTTCTCTTGCTGATAGTTAATCTCCCAGCAATTTCCTGGTTAGTTAGCCCATCTGCAACCAATTCAATGATCTCCATCTCCCTGACAGAGAGGGTCATATGAGCTGTATTAGAGAGATCGCCAGTAGCCATAATCTCCCGTCAACTCCTTGGATTCATACTAAGCAGACTAAAGGTACATTGATATTCCATAGTAAGTAGTTTACGAGTAAAAAGATTTGAGGTCTGTTCTACAACGCTCTCTCGAATCCGAAGGAGTAACAATTACTGCAGAAATAATGCCCCCAAGAGGAGCAGACCCATCAATTGCCATTGCTAAAGCCAAAAAACTTGCAACGCATGTTCACGCATTCAATGTGACAGATGGCAGCAGAGCAGTCATGCGTATGAGCAGTCTGGCTCTCTGCAAGCTGCTATTAGATGCAGGTCTTGACCCTATTCTCCAAGTTTCTTGTCGGGATCGTAATCGTATTGCGCTACAAGCCGATCTACTAGGCGCACATGCGCTTGGCTTACAAAACGTTCTTTGTCTTACTGGGGATCCAGTGCGAGTAGGAGACCAACCAGATTCAAAGCAAGTCAGTGATTTCGCATCTATTCGTTTACTTCAACAAATTGCGGATCTGAACAAAGGGAACGATCCCGTTTCAGGGAAATTGCCTGATGGTCCAACAAAGTTATTTGCAGGCGCAGCTGCAGACCCAAATTGTCTTAGCTTTAGTGGCTTAATTCGCCGCCTAGAACAAAAAAAAGAGGCTGGAGCACGTTTTCTCCAAACTCAAATGGTTATGGACCCTGCAGTCCTAGAGCGATTTTGCAATGAAGTTGCCAATCCACTTGAGCTTCCAGTTCTTGCAGGAGTTTTCTTGTTGAAATCCGCTAAGAATGCCATTTTTATTAATCGAGTAGTTCCAGGAGCATGCATCCCAAGTGCGATAGTCAATCGACTAGAGAAATCAAAAGACCCTACAAGTGAAGGAATTCGAATAGCTGCAGAACAAATTCAAAGCTTTTTAGGCCTAACTAAAGGGGTTCACGTAATGGCAATTAAGGCTGAGGAAAGAATTACCGAGATACTTGACCAAGCAGGTGTTAGTTCACTGCAACAGTAAGATCTGTTCCCAATAATTCAGCCATAGCTTTCTGTTGCGGTGAAGGTTCACCCAAGTCTTGTCTCCTAGAATCAGTAATCAACCAATCAAGCGCAGCCTCTTGAAGATCAAAATGATTACCATTTTTACCAACGCAATAAGTACCAAATACCAATTTTTCAACTAGTTGAACTCCTGGTCCAATTCTTGAGTAGTCGAAAATAATTGAATTATCAACAGTTGCTCCTTCACATATGCAACAACTAGGACCAATCATTGAAGGTCCAATAATAGTTGCACCATCCTCTATACGAGTCATCCCTCCAACATAAACAGGACCCTTAATATTGATTTTATCCCAGTTTGCTGCCACATTTAAACCTGCATAAACTCCAGGCCTCACTTCTTTACCTGGAATATCAACCTGACGTACCTCTCCCAAAAGGACGCTACGAATTGCCCTCCAGTAATCAGGAACTTTGCCAATATCTACCCATTCAAAGTCCATTGGTAAAGCATAGAATGGTGCTCCCATTTCAACTAATTTAGGGAATAGGTCTGATCCAATATCAAACGGCTTTCCTGAAGGAATATGGTCAAAGATGTCCGGTTCAAAGAGATATATACCCGTATTAATGGTGTCACTTAGAGCTGCATCTATAGAAGGCTTTTCCTGAAAAGCTTTTACACGATCCTTCTCATCAGTAACCACAACTCCATAACTGCTTACTTGATCTTTAGGGACTCTTTTCGTAATCAAACTAGCCAAAGCACCTTTTTCTCTGTGTCGCCTAACAGCCTCAGTTAAATCAAGATCAATCAATGCATCACCACAAAGCACTACAAAAGTGTCATCAAAAAATTCTTGGAAATCTTGAATCTTCTTCAATCCGCCCGCTGAACCAAGCGCATCTCCTATCAACTCCCCATCTTCAATTCGACCCTCAAAGCTATAGGCAATTTCAACACCAAAACGTTGGCCATCGCGAAAATAATTTTCAATTTCTTCTGCAAGGTGAGAAACATTCACCATAACTTCTTTGAAATGGTGCTCCTTCAGCAACTCCAACAAAAACTCCATAACGGGCTTCTGAAGGATTGGGATCATTGGCTTTGGGATCACATGGGTAATCGGCTGAACTCGTGTTCCTTTTCCGGCCGCCAGGATCATCGCCTTCATTGGCGTTATAAGCCTCTTTTAATTAAAACAACATAGACGCCCTTTCAAATTTGAATCTACGCTGCAGCCGGCAAAGCAGCTGGCACGTTCAAAGTTTTGATTGGGAGCTGAGCAATCGTACCTGGTAACAGTATCCGTTTCAGGCGAAGAGGCGCGAATAAAGCACCCTCTTGCTGAAGTTCAACTTTTCCTTGAGAGCATAAAAAAAGTAAAGCCCAAAAAACTCCCACTCGATCAGTATCCAAATCAGGGTTAGCAATCTCTTCCCAATGCGAAACAAGCAATTCAAAGTCCAGCCAATGCAACGCTGGTTCCCAACTATTTAGAAAAACTCCTAAAGCTGCAGTGGTCTCTGGAAGTTTTTCTCTATGAGCTAACGCTGTTACCTGAGCAATAGCATCCCTTTCTGTAAATCTCCTATTTCTTATCCGTCTCCGATTCTGTAGTTCATCAGAGTCCAGTTGCTCAGCAATTGATTCGAGCTGCTCTACAAGCTCTCCAAGAGTTACTGGCCTACGCAATGGGGGCGGAGCCACTGGGCGCCTATAGAGATGCTTCTCTGGTCGTAAAGGAAGTTGGAAACTGGAATCAAGCCAGCCTTGTTCTCCCAGCTCTAAGTCAAAGTCTTCCTCATGAGGCGATTCAATAGGAAAAGTTTCTGCCTCAAGAACTTCTGCCTTTAACCCAACTAATACAGATGCTGCTAAAAAAGCCTCACTACTTTCAGCAAGATCTCGTTCATAAGTTCCACCATGACGTTTTATATGATCAGAAACCTGCCTAGGCACTTCAATTCGCTGGCGCAGTTGATCAAGGAATC
>QCRS01000063.1 GCA_003211755.1 Prochlorococcus sp. AG-463-F15
GCTTTGTTCAGCAGTTCAATGCTTGGTCTAATAGTCAGTCCAAATCTGCTGGAAATATATGTGTTTTGGGAATTAGTAGGTATGTGTTCTTACTTACTAGTTGGCTTTTGGTATGACCGAGAGGGGGCAGCCCATGCAGCTCAAAAAGCATTTGTGGTTAATAGGGTTGGCGATTTTGGATTGTTACTTGGGATTCTTGGACTTTTTTGGGCTACTGAAAGTTTTGATTTTCAGGGAATTTCAGATGGATTAACTCTTGCAATTTCGACAGGATCAGTTCCTCCTTGGGCAGCTTTGACTTTGTGTCTTTTGGTCTTTATGGGTCCAATGGCCAAGTCGGCTCAGTTTCCACTTCATGTTTGGCTGCCAGATGCCATGGAAGGCCCGACCCCAATTTCTGCATTAATTCATGCCGCCACAATGGTTGCGGCAGGTGTATTTCTTGTCGCAAGACTGGAACCCTTATACGGCCAATTCCCAATGGTTGGTTTTGTGATTGCTGTTGTTGGAACAATTACTTGTTTTCTTGGCGCATCAATTGCTTTGACCCAGATGGACCTCAAGAAAGGTTTGGCGTATAGCACTGTTTCCCAACTTGGTTACATGATGCTTGCAATGGGATGTGGAGCTCCAGTAGCAGGCATGTTCCATTTAGTAACTCATGCATTCTTTAAAGCCATGCTTTTCCTTGGCTCAGGTTCTGTAATACATGCCATGGAAGATGTTGTTGGTCATGAACCAATTCTTGCTCAGGATATGAGGCTTATGGGTGGTTTACGGAAGAAAATGCCAATCACTTCTATTACTTTCTTTGTGGGCTGTATTGCTATAAGCGGGATTCCTCCTTTAGCAGGTTTTTGGAGTAAGGATGAAATTCTTGGGCAAGCATTCAATACATTCCCTGTTCTTTGGGGTGTTGGCTTCTTGACCGCCGGAATGACAGCTTTTTATATGTTTCGCCTTTATTTCCTTACATTTGAAGGAACTTTTCGTGGTGAAGATAAAGAACTTCAGAATCAATTACTTAAGGAAGCGGGAAAAGTTATTGAAGAAGATGAACAGCACCATCCAGGTATCTTGCATGAGTCGCCTTGGTCAATGACTTTTCCACTTACTGTTTTGGCCATCCCTTCAGTTCTCATAGGGCTACTAGGTGCTCCATGGAATAGCAAGTTTGCAAGTCTTTTGAATCCAGAAGAGGCTTTAGAAATGATGCAAGGATTTAGATGGGGTGAGTTTTTGCCCCTAGCAGGTGCTTCTGTTGCGATTTCAAGCGCAGGAATAACTTTGGCTGTGTTCACTTATTACCTCAATCGAATTGACCTTGGGAAAAAACTATCCGAAAGATTCCCATCAATTAACTCCTTCTTAGTTAATAAGTGGTATCTAGATGCAATTAATGAAAAGATCTTTGTTCAAGGGAGTAGGAAATTAGCTCGTGAAGTTCTTGAGGTTGATGCAAAAGTTGTAGATGGTGTTGTTAACCTCACTGGCTTATTAACTCTAGGAAGTGGAGAAGGACTTAAATATTTTGAGACAGGTCGAGCGCAGTTTTATGCCCTTATAGTTTTCGGTGGTGTAATTGCATTGGTTGCTCTTTTTGGTGTCCTTGGTCCACCATTACCATCTTGATCTCTTGCTTTCTTGTGTGTCAACGCCTATAGAGAGGATGCCAGAAGCCGAAGGATTTCTACACTCCAAAAGTGTTGAGAAGACCAGTAAGTGTTAGAGAGTGCTTCTGATGCAACCTTTTACTCAGTTACAGGGATGGTGACAGATCAGTTGAGTGCCAATTTCCCTTGGCTAAGTCTCTCGATTCTGTTCCCAATTGCAGGATCTTTTTTGGTGCCCTTCATTCCAGACAAAGGGGAGGGTAAACAAGTCCGATGGTTTGCACTTGGCATTGCATTGGTCACATTTCTCATAACTGTTGCTGCATATTCAAAAGGTTATGACCCAAGCCAAGAAAGTCTCCAGCTTGCGGAGCGGGTGAATTGGTTGCCAGATTTAGGGCTTGCTTGGGCTGTAGGTGCAGATGGTTTGTCTATGCCTCTTATCCTTCTGACTAGCTTCATTACTGCTTTGGCGGTATTGGCAGCTTGGCCGGTTTCTTATAAGCCGAAGTTATTTTTCTTTTTGTTGCTGGCAATGGATGGAGGCCAGATAGCAGTATTTGCGGTTCAGGATATGTTGCTGTTTTTCTTGGCATGGGAACTTGAATTGATCCCTGTTTATCTACTCCTTGCAATATGGGGAGGCAAAAAACGTCAATATGCAGCTACGAAATTCATTCTTTACACAGCCGGCAGTTCGTTATTCATTCTTTTAGCAGCGCTTGCAATGGGATTTTTTGGGGAAGGTCCTCCAAATTTTGAATTTACTCACCTAGCCCAACAGAATTTCAATACAGGTTTTCAGGTGCTTTGTTATACGGGCTTATTAATTGCTTTTGGAGTCAAATTACCGATAGTTCCTTTGCATACATGGTTGCCAGATGCACATGGAGAGGCAACTGCACCAGTTCATATGTTGTTGGCTGGAATACTTTTAAAAATGGGAGGATATGCACTTTTGCGCTTTAATGCACAACTTTTACCTGCAGCACATGCACAATTTGCACCTTTATTAATAGTTCTTGGGGTTGTAAATATCATTTATGCTGCGCTTACTTCCTTTGCACAGCGAAATTTGAAGCGCAAGATTGCTTATAGCTCGATAAGTCATATGGGTTTTGTATTGATTGGTATAGGAAGCTTTAGTGCTCTTGGAACAAGTGGTGCAATGTTGCAAATGATTAGCCATGGATTAATTGGGGCGAGTCTTTTCTTCCTTGTTGGGGCAACTTATGACCGGACTCATACTCTTCAACTTGATGAAATGGGAGGTGTTGGGCAAAAGATGCGAATCATGTTTGCACTATGGACTGTATGTGCCTTAGCTTCTCTCGCTTTGCCTGGGATGAGTGGATTTGTATCAGAACTAATGATTTTTGCAGGTTTTGTAACTGATGAGGCATTTACATTGCCTTTCAGGATTGTAATGGCTGCATTGGCGGCAGTTGGCGTAATCCTTACTCCCATATATTTGCTTTCAATGCTTAGAGAAATCTTTTTTGGTAAAGAAAACTCTCAACTAATTG
>QCRS01000064.1 GCA_003211755.1 Prochlorococcus sp. AG-463-F15
CCCTACTTGGGTCCTTACTTGGGAGACTGCTTCATCAATAAAAGTAGTTGCAGTCCAATCCTGCTTACAACCACAAATTTGATATACAAAATTCCTAATCATTACGATTCCATAAGTGGAATGAACGACTTCAGGATGAAACTGAACTCCATATAACTTGCGGTTATGAGCAGCAATAGCGGCTTCAGAAGTATTTGCTGTATGAGCTAAACGAACAAAACCTTTAGGTAATTCTTTCACTGCGTCTCCATGGCTCATCCACATAGTCGAACCATTCACCACTTGATCTAGCAATGCTGTTGAGTCATCAACGAGCAAAGGAGCCTTTCCATATTCTGCTTTACGAGTTGCAACCTCAACAGACCCACCCAACTGATGAACCATCAACTGCATTCCATAACAAACACCCAGCACTGGGATGCCCAAGTCCCAAATAGCAGGGTCACACATGGGTGCACCTTCCTCATAAACAGAGCGAGGCCCGCCACTAAGAATTATTCCCTTAGGAGACAATTCATTTAGTTCATCAGCAGAAGTACAGTGACTCATAACGAAAGAAAATACCTCCGTTTCACGAATCCTTCTTGCAATTAACTCGGAATACTGCGAGCCAAAATCAAGAATAATAATCGCCGGTTTACGCTGATCATTGGGATGAAGAGAAGGCATATGAACCAAAGACCGCGTAAAAAACGTAAGAACTAACAGACTAGATAAAAATCCAGATCTACGTCTCGAGAGTTACTCCCAAGATATCGAGCTGTTGATACCCAAAAGGTCCAGCCCAGCGCATTCGGCGCTGGCGATCAAATAAAGCTGCTCCTATTTCGATAGGCCATGAACCATAATTACCAACGTAGGCATTACTTCTTTGTTCCACAACAGATGCAAGTCTGTTCCAAAGGTTTTGCGCAAGTTTCGGATCAATTGCTTCCAAACTCAATAAAGCAGCCTCTACTGATAATTCCTTGCTAATGCTCCTGATCAAGTGAAAGGGAAGTCCCTCAGCCACTGCTAATGCTGTAAGAACTTCTAAGCGGCCATCAGCTAAATGGTGATGTGTATGAAAAATTCCTCCGGCAAGTTTTACTAATTTGCCGTGGTATCCCATTACTAAAAGTTTTTTAACTTCTGATTCAGCCGCTGCAACTAATAAAGGACCTAACCAGTTCCCTACTTTAAGAATCTGTTCAGATGAGAGACCTAATTTCAAAGCCAAATCCAACCCATTTTCTCCGATCACGAAAATGAGCGAACCAGAAAAATTTTGAGCAGAGCTTTTAGCACGTAAGTTATCAATAGTTCTTTGAAGTTGTTCTGGAGAGGCACTTGTTTGGACTTCTGCTTGTGTACCGATAATTGCAAGCCCATCAACTACACCAAAAGCCTCATTACTAGTTCGATGGGCCAACTCCTTACCTACCGGAAAAACAATCTCTACGGTCAAAACAAAACCACTTGGTACCAGCGAACGAAGATTGGAACGCAACAATTCACGAGCAAAGCCAGACATAGAAAGATCACCTGACCGCTTGTATTTCCCAACTCCATTACCTGCAACAAGCTTTAACCAAGCATCAGATGAATTTGCAAACTCATTCATTTCCTCCTGCATATGAACACATGTCCAAATTTCCAAATTTCTTGTGATATCTAGATTCGTTCCAGAGTCTGCATGACTAATTCCAATAGCTAGTTGACCTTCGGCAATCAATGCAGCAGAGGTAACTGGCACTAGTAATGATTCCTTTCCATCCGGCAAAACAATTTTTTGCTTTGACAGGAACTGCTGACCTATCAAAACTTCCGTGGCAGCTTTTGCAGCAGCAGTAACCCAAACAGGAAGAGTTAAGCCTAAAGAACCAGAATTCGAATTAACGATAAAAGTGACCTGCTCCGTCAATTTTTTAGGATGACTCATTCTTACCTCCGTGACCATGCAGGAAAAACTCACCCTGATGATCCCGGGTCCTACACCAGTACCAGAAAAAGTACTGAAAGCACTAGGAAAACACCCAATTGGCCATCGCAGTAAAGAATTTCAAGAGTTAGTTAGGCATACCACCGAACAACTCAAATGGTTGCATCAAACAAATGGCGATGTACTAGCTATCACAGGAAGTGGAACAGCAGCAATGGAAGCTGGAATTATCAACACTCTTAGGCGTGGAGACAAAGTCCTTTGTGGAGACAACGGTAAATTTGGAGAAAGGTGGGTCAAAGTGGCAAGAGCTTATGGGCTAGAAGTTCAAGTTATAAAAACAAATTGGGGGACACCATTAAACCCAGAAGACTTTCAAAGAGCTCTTATAGAAGATAAAAACAAAGAAATCCGAGCTGTAATACTCACGCACTCTGAAACCTCCACAGGAGTAATTAATGACCTACAAACCATCAGTAAACATGTCTTAGAGCATGGAACTGCAATCACAATTGCGGATTGTGTGACCAGCCTCGGTGCCTGCAATGTCCCTATGGATGCATGGGGGATAGATGTAGTTGCTTCAGGCTCTCAAAAAGGGTACATGGTCCCTCCTGGTCTCAGTTTCGTAGCAATGAGTGAACGAGCTTGGGACGCACAAAAGACCTCAGACCTACCAAAGTTTTATCTGGATCTTGAGCTTTATCGAAAAACAGCAAATAAAAATAGCAACCCTTTTACTCCTGCAGTAAATCTGTACTTTGCCTTAGAAGCAGCACTAGAAATGATGCAAAAAGAAGGATTGGAAGCAATTTTTACTAGACATGCTCGCCATCGCACAGCAACACAAGCTGGAATGAAAGCAATGGGACTGCCTCTCTATGCAAAGGAATCTCATGGCAGTCCAGCGATCACTGCGGTAGCTCCTGAAAATATTGATGCAGAAGAATTACGAAAAATTGTCAAAGAAAAATTCGACATTCTTCTTGCAGGTGGACAAGATCATTTAAAAGGTAAAGTTTTCAGAATTGGACATCTAGGATTCGTTAGTGATAGAGATGTCCTCACA
>QCRS01000065.1 GCA_003211755.1 Prochlorococcus sp. AG-463-F15
ATTTATACTTTATAAAATAAGCTTCAAATATTTTGTCCCTATAGATAAGGTAATCCTTAAATTAATCAATACTTACAACTGCAACTGGAGCGATTATGGTTATATGGATACAATCACTATGCAAATATTTTCTAGTGGAAAGGAAATAAAAAGTGGCATAGTCAAACCCTTACAGTATTATCTATAAGTAATAGTAGACTAGTTTTTACTAATCTTGATATGGCAAGACTTTATGGTGACCAGCAACGTGCAGAAGTAAAAAGAATACGTGAAGAGCTGATTCAACAACTTGAAAAAATCTATAGGCACACATTTGATAATCTTAGTGATGCTGGATTGGGTGAAGGGGTTTTAATTAAACTTACACAGTTGTTGCTATTATCAAGAGATGGAGCAATTAGTCCATTACAAGAGGAAATAGAAGCAAGGCATATTAAAAATCTATCGCAATAGAATTTTAATTAAAATCAGAAGGCTACATTAACTACATACATTATAAAGAGATCAGACAATATTCATCATATAAATTTAATTGTCTTATCTATTTTATCTATAGGCTTAGGAGTTTTAACCTTTATTCAAAATAGTTATTTACCCTTCCTCAATAACTAGGCTTTACTGTTCTCTTGATTTCTCCTCAATTCATGCAACTCTTCCAATTCATTATAGATATTTAATAATTGACTTCGAATGTGGTCTGCTTCCTGTATCCTATTTAACGAGCTCATTGCATTTAAGATATTCTCCTTTGCATCGATTAAAGATCGACATTCTGGGCTTCCAGGCTCATAAGACATTGAATCTTCCTCTAAACAGTCAATATAAAATAGCTTAAACCTATAGAAGGTAATTTTTGATACATTAGTTTCAGGAGACCCTTCAAATTAACTTCATAGGCAGCTCAACTTCCTCCATTAGAGTAGAGGTCGATAATTAATTTAGTATATCTTTAATACTTGATTTATGAATAATCTTGTTCCTCATTAGTATTTGATTGAATAGTCTATTAAGAGTATAAGCAGAAAGTGAGTATTTTGATTGCGAAATTTATTGAATTGCTAATGATAATCTTAACAATTTTTGCTTAAATATTGCCATCTATAGAGTTGGTATTTTGAATTACTGTAAAATCTACTATCAATTAAATAAATTGAATACTTTGTATCTAAATGATATTCTGATGGGAAATTATGTGCCGATAGGAAAATGTTAGACAATTCTAAATAATGCAAAGGTTCACTTTCCAGAAACTAATGATTAGTGACCTTGCAAAGCCATGGCTTGGTCCAATTTTCTACCTCGCTGCATTGATTCTGCTAGGCGCTTTTGGCTATCGGGTGACGGAGGGATGGGATTGGGGCGACTGTTTGTGGATGGTGATAATAACTATCAGCACAATTGGATTCGGGGAGGTTGAAACCCTTAGTACCGCAGGAAGAGTGGTAACTGTTTTAATTATCGGTGGAGGTTTAGTAGTAGTCCAATTAACCCTTCAACGGTTACTCCGACTTTCCGAATCTGGATACTTTCGCAAAATGCGAGAGCTAAGGTTCCGTCGTCTACTTAGAAGTATGCAAAATCATGTAATCCTTTGCGGCTATGGCCGCATCGGCAAGGAGATTGCCGAACAACTTCAATTTGAGGGTGTCCCGATTCTTATTGTTGAATTGGATCCCATTCAAAAACTCTCCGCAGAAAAAAGAGGTCTAAAGGTTTTGTTGGCGGATGCAACTTTAGATGAAACATTGCTTTTAGCTGGAATAGAGCAATGTAGAAGTCTCGTCGTTACGTTGCCTAACGATGCGGCTAATCTTTATGTTGTTTTAAGTGCAAAGGGTCTGACTCCTAAATGTCGCTTAATTGCTAGAGCAGAAAGTGAAGAGGCTGCCAATAAACTCAAGCTGGCTGGTGCAAGTGTTGTTGTTAGTCCTTACGTTGCAGCAGGTAGAACAATGGCAGCAACTGCATTACGTCCTATAGCAGTTGATTTTATGGATTTACTCGCAGGATCAGAGTGTGAGATTGAAGAATTCCTTTTGACTAATGATCAAGAGAGATTCAAAGATTTAAAACTACGGAGTTTGTCTGAACTCCAATTGGGGCGCCAGAGTGGTGCCATGATCTTAGCAATTCGTGATGGTAGTGATTTAATTACAAACCCAGGAGGGGAGGTAGAAATAGCTCCTGGACAATTGCTTATTGCATTAGGAAGCAAAGAAGAACTGTTTAGTTTAAGTAAAATTCTTGGAGAGATCTTGGTTTATGTTGAGAGAGTCAACTAAAGATCTTAAAAAATTGATCAATATTTTTTAGTTTTTGACTGACATGTATCTTGCTATTAGTCAATCACCAATTATAACATCGGTTTGAGAAGTTAATTTATTACTCCAGAAAATTCCATTTATGGAGAGATTAATCATTCTGGTCAATGGTTAATATATAGAAAGTAGCCCTATGATTTGTTGAAATTTACCCCGTTTCACCCTCTAATCTCAGAATCATCTAAATCAAATAATCTTATTGAAGTCTCCTTTGTTTATTGTGTCTTAGGCTCTAGCAAATTGATTAATTTAATTTCAATTCTCTCTATTCCTAAAATAATTCTTCTGAATATTTTCTTTACTCCAAAATATCTTGAAGCCATTAATAAATTCCCTGTAGCCTTCTTGAGGCATATCTGATTTTATTAAGACTGCTCTATGCGTTACAAGTATGATCTACTCGCAGAGCAAATGATTCATCTAAGTATATTTATCTTCAGGAAGGCTATT
>QCRS01000066.1 GCA_003211755.1 Prochlorococcus sp. AG-463-F15
ACAACTTCCCATTAACCTCTCATGCTCTGCCAAAAGATCAAGAGCCACACGTTTTAATGGAGAACCATCTTCTCGAAAACCAACAGTTATTAGTTGCTGATCTAGTTTTTGCAAATTTCCTTCCGAAAGCCGCCTCAAAGCCAAAGCCGCATTGGGATGGTCCATAACAGCATTGCTTGATCGCCAAAACAAAATGGACCAAATTTCTTGCTGTGATCTATTCCCAGGAACAATTCCTAAAAGTACCTCTTGAGCATTTGCAGGAGCCTTACAAGCCAAAAGTGCATCAGCTCTCTGACTCTCAAATTCAAAAGAATACTTAGCTGGAGGTGAATTCATCAATTGATCACTCAAGGTCCTTAAACGCTTGTCAAGCGAAGCTTTTCCTGACTCAGCACATGCTGCCTTGATATGAGCAATACTCTCAGAGTCGAGTTTTTGCTTACGATCTGCATCAAAAAGTATTTGAGAACTATTCTCTCCTAAACCTTTAGAGGCCCTAACCATGGGCATCTGGTTGAAGAAAACAACCAAGAGAACCGTCAGGGGAAGAAAGTTTTTCCTCATTGAGGCAAACAATTCACCAAAATTAAAAAGTGGCATTGAAATTATCTGGCAAAACCCAGCCTTCCAAAACCTAGAGCCCAACCAAAGCTCATATCCATGAAAAACTCAAATTCTTCTTATCAGATGCTGCCGCCACTAAAAAGAATTCTTGTCTTGGGAAGTGGCGGTCGCGAAAATGCACTTGCATGGGCAATGGAAAAATGTAAAAGCGTTGAAGAAGTATTTGTTACGCCGGGAAATGGGGGGACAAGAGATCATCGAGGTTGTAGATGCCTTGATATAAAAGAAGATAATATAAAAGCACTTATACATTCATGCCAAAGTTATAAAGTCGATTTAATAGTAATAGGACCTGAAACCCCATTAGCGAAAGGAGCTGCAGACGAATTACGTTCGGCAGGGTTAGCAGTATTTGGTCCCGGAGCCCATGGGGCCAAATTGGAAGCGAGCAAATCATGGGCAAAAGAACTCATGATCGAAGCTGGCATTCCAACTGCAAAACATTGGACAGCAAAAACGGAAGAAGAAGCCCTAATAGTCCTGCAAGAATTTAAGAATCCACTTGTTGTAAAAGCTGATGGACTTGCCGCTGGAAAAGGCGTAATAGTTAGCGAAACAATTGAAGGCACTAAGACAGCTATAAAAGAGGTATTCAAAGGAAAATTTAGTTCTTCAGACGACACAGTTGTCCTAGAAGAACGGCTCCAAGGTCCAGAGGTTTCTGTTTTCGCTCTTTGCGATGGCAAAAGGATGGTCCTTTTGCCACCTGCTCAGGATCACAAGCGTCTGAGGGAAGGGGACCAAGGACCTAATACAGGAGGCATGGGCGCATATGCTCCTGCACCTCTTTTAAATGAAGCAAGCCTGCAAGAAGTCAAAACATTAATTCTTGATCCAACCTTAAAAGCTTTATTGAGTAAAGGGATCGACTATCGAGGAGTTATCTATGCAGGTCTAATGCTCACAGCTTCAGGCCCCAGAGTTATTGAATTCAACTGCAGGTTTGGCGATCCAGAATGTCAAACACTTATGCCTTTAGTTGGACCAGAACTAGCTAATGTTCTCCATGCATGTGCATTAGGAGCTCTAGACAAGGCACCAAAACTCTCCTTCTCGAATTTCTGCAGTGCCTGTGTTGTAGCTGCAACTTCTGGATATCCAGCTGCTTCAGTTAGCGGAGATATAGTTAATATCAATATTGAATTAAGCGAATCCCTGCAACTATTTCATGCGGGCACTAAATACACTAAAGACAAGAAAATCTACACCTCAGGTGGGAGAGTTCTTTCTGTGGTTGCTCAAGGTGAAAGCTTTGATATCGCATTCAAGAATGTATATAAAGGAATGGAGAACATCCATTTCAATGGAATCACTTACCGAAGAGATATCGGCAATCAGGTCCGCAACTTCTAGTTTGTATACAAAACGTGTGGCTTGATGGCCAGTACTAATCCACCTTCAATTAAAGAATGGGCTACAAAGAGTGGTGACAATCCACCACCAGAACAAACCAGTTGGTGGCTTCGAATAATTATTTGGTGGGGGGCGTTCAGCCTTAGAACCAAATTACTGGCAATTACAACTCTTGTGGTAAGCCTGATGATGACTGGCATAACTTTCTTCACTTTGAATGGGATTCAACGCGATGCAGGAATGAATGACACAAGATATGCCAGAGATCTTGGTCTACTCCTCTCCGGGAATGTCACTGAATTAGTTGCTCACGGACAGAATAGAGAAGTCGCCAACGTTGCAGAGAAATTCTGGCGATCTAGTAGAAACTTAAGGTACATATTTTTCACTGATCCAGATGGTGTAATTCAATTAGGTATTCCAGTTAGTGCAACCCCAAGCAAAAGTGATAGTGAACTACAACTAACCCGTCGGCTTGAATTACCAGTAGCGCTAACAAAAAAGCCACAGTTTCCATTAGTTAG
>QCRS01000067.1 GCA_003211755.1 Prochlorococcus sp. AG-463-F15
TGCTTCCTAGCTTGTCTTGCTAATTGACTTGTTTCAACCATTTCTTCTAGATGTAATTGAACCAATATGCCAAAACTAACAATTTCTCCATGAAGACATAGGTTTGATGTCTCTAGTTGAGTTAAGCCATTGTGCAAAGCATGTGCTGCTGCAGTGCTCCCTCTAGAACCTCCAATTCCTCCTATTAAGCCTGCCGTGAGAGCACATCCTTCTGTAACTCTTATCCAGGCTTCGCTATTGGGATTTACAAAGGCTTCATATCCATCTATGAATAGTTGATCTCTTAATACTCTTGCCATTTGAACTGCTTGTTGCATTAGCCCATCATTACTGGAACTATTGGTGAGAGAAGCTTCATACCATTTTGCAAGAGCATCGCCTATGCCACTAGCGAGTGTTCGAGGAGGAGCTTGCCGGATGAATCCATAATCAAATATCAATAGGTCAGGGCATGAGTCAAGAATTACGTCTTTGATAAATGCTCCATGAGATGAATAGATATTTGATAATGCTGTCCAGCCAGCACAAGTTGCTGCACTAGTTGGAATAGTTATACAAGGGAGGGAGAGACGGTTAGACAAAAGTTTCCCTGAATCAAGTACTTTTCCACCTCCAGCAGCTATTACTGCATCGCAATTGTTTTTGATCGCAATTTGTTCTAAGCGTGTTAGATCTATTTCGCAGCAATCATGGATTAATTCAGTGGAAACGGCATTTATTCCATTTTCAGAAAGGCCAACCTTTAAATAATCTCTAATGTTTTTAGTCGCCTTGCTACGACCAATCATTATTGGTTTTTGGCAGATTGAAGGGATAAGTCTTTTCCCTTCGTCCCAAGCTTTCTCACCTCGGACTATTCTTTTGGGTGAGATTGAATGCGAAAAGAGATTATGACTCATAGTCAACTTTGAATATTTATTTGTTATTAGTCTTAAACCCCTGCTCCAGCAAGCTCTGGAGCAGGGGCCTTTTTGTCTAGGTGTTTGACAATAATCTTTTTGTTTTCATCTACATCTACCTCTGCATTGTCACCATCTTTAATTCGTCCAGAGAGAACTTCTTCCGCAAGACTATCTTCAAGTAGGCGCATTACAGCACGACGGAGAGGTCTTGCACCGTAAGAAGGGTTGTACCCTTCCTCTACAAGTCTTTCTTTAAAAGCATTTGATACAGTTAATGTAATACCTTTGTCTTCTATTCTCTGGAAAACCTCTTTTAACATTATTTCAGCTATATCTTTGACTTCATCCCGAGTAAGCTGTCGGAAAACAATTATTTCATCTAAACGGTTAAGAAATTCCGGTCTAAAGTATTGTTTTAGTTCTTCATTAACTAATGAGCGAATTCTATTGTACTGACTATCTTCTGCACTCTCTCCAGAGAATTCAAAACCAAGACCTCCCCCACCTTTTTCTATTACTTTCGAACCTATATTGGAAGTCATTATGATTAATGTATTTTTGAAGTCAACTGTTCTACCTTTAGAGTCAGTGAGTCGACCATCCTCTAGTAACTGAAGTAGTAAGTTAAATACATCTGGGTGAGCTTTTTCTATTTCATCAAAAAGTACAACTGTATAAGGCCTTCTCCTTACAGCTTCAGTTAACTGACCTCCTTCATTGAAGCCTACATAACCTGGAGGAGAGCCTATTAGCTTGCTAACAGTATGACGTTCCATGAATTCAGACATATCTAGGCGAATCATGGCTTCTTCGCTTCCAAAGAAATAAGTTGCTAGTGCTTTGGTGAGCTCGGTTTTACCTACTCCCGTAGGACCAGAAAAAATAAAACTTGCAATTGGTCTGTTTGGATTTTTTAAACCTACCCTTGCTCGTCTGATAGCTTTTGAAACGGCTTTTACTGCTTCATCCTGACCAATCAATCTTTGATGAAGAGTATCTTCCATATTCAATAATTTTACTGACTCACTTTCTGTTAATTTCTGCACAGGGACACCAGTCCAAGATGCAACTATATGTGCAATATCCTCTTCATTAACTTTTGGACTCATTAGATTATCTTTAACTGAGTCAGGCATATCACTCTTCTCTGTTTCTATGTTAGTTGATGTATCTTTAGTAGGTGAAGCATCTTTAGGAGCCCCTAGATCTTGCCGGGTGCTCTGCATTAGTGTTCTTATCTTGTCTCGTAGAGCTACCTCTTTCTCCCGTAATTCACCTGCCTGTGTGAAATTCTGATCTCTTACAGCTTCTTCTTTTTCCTTTTGAATTTTTCTCAACTCTTTGTCTACTTCCTTGGCCTCAGGAGGCAGCTTTGAATTAAGTAAGCGAACACGACTTCCAGCT
>QCRS01000068.1 GCA_003211755.1 Prochlorococcus sp. AG-463-F15
GTTGTAATGCTCAGTAGTTCCTCCGTAAAGGAATCCGTCGGGATGTCCATCTTTGTCATAGCGATATCGAATGTATTGAGATGCCTGAATACCGCCTTGTCCTTCTACCCACATTGCTGGTCCTTGGAAACGAATACGGCACTTGTTTTTTAGCTTTCTGCACCACGCATCGTGGTAACTCTTAGGACTGTTATTAAACATCCCAAGAGGAAAATCAGCATCGCCAAAGTCAGCTTTGGCTCCTGGAATAAAGGCAGTAAAGGCAATGGCTGCAAGTAGTAGGAGTGACCTTCTCATCTACTTGCCTGCCACACATTCATAGTAAATAGCCTTCGACGTCTCTACAAATCGTTTGCTTGACTTCAATTGTGCTCCTGCGATTTCACAAGCATCAAGCGTCTCCATCGGTATAACGCCCTGCTGGTAATGAGCCGAGTATTGAGTGAGAACATACCTCCATACCAAATAGTAATTCTCAGCGCTGATTGCAGCCTGGGGAGCAGCAAGGGTTAGTGAGGCAAGAAGAAGTAGTAACTTTTTCATTTATTTACCAGTAATACATTCATAGGCATCTGCATATCCCTCTTTTGTATCGAATCTCTTGCTAGCAAACAGTAGTCCTCCTGCTTCTTCGCATTGATCTATTGAGTCCATTGGGATTGAATGCAGAGCTAATCCTCCTCCAAATCTGCCAGATTTGATAATTAGATAAACAGTTTCAGCGTTAGCAGCTGGTGCAAAGAGGGTTAGTGAGGCAAGAAGAAGCAGTAGTTTTTTCATTTATTTACCCTCAAGACATTCAGCCTGTTTGCCGAAGCGAGGGAGGACTCTTTTGCTGCTCACCCATTTAGCTGCCTGTTCTTCACATTGATCCATGTCTTTCATTTGGATCTTTTCGATTGCCAATTCTTCGATTTGAAAAGTACCTGTGATAATCAACCAAACACTTTCGGCATTGGCAGCAGGAGCAGTAAGGGTTAATGAGGCAATAAGTAGCAGTAGTTTTTTCATTTACCTATTTAAAATCAAAAAAATAAAATAAATTTCTCAGCTCATATAAATGACATAGGAAGGAAGTGATTCTCCCCATGCCAAGGAGGTATTCGAGGGAAAGCAAAAGTGGGATTATGGTAGGTAATTATACTTAGTGATGGTATTGTTTTCTTAGAAGCCATCTGTTCCGATTGCCTGGCAAGTGCTCTGCTGAAAAAGGAGAACAAGCAATGCTCTGAGAGAATGGTTCTCCTACCGTTCTCCCCGCACAGTGCCACAGCTTGGTGATTACAGAGTGTTTAGAGGTTGTTCTCCCTCTGTTCTCCCAACTTTATCTTTTCAAAACTAGATGGAGACAGAGATGTGAACTTTCAGGACATCATAGGAGCGCTGAATTTATTTTGGGCAGATCAGGGCTGTTTGCTTTTGCAGCCATATGACACGGAAAAGGGCGCTGGGACTATGAGTCCACATTCAGTATTAAGAGCTATTGGTCCAGAACCTTGGTCAGTTGCCTATCCAGAGCCTTGCAGAAGGCCTACAGATGGTAGATATGGAGAAAACCCTAATCGCGCTCAGCATTACTTTCAGTATCAAGTATTAATTAAACCTTCCCCTGATCAAATTCAGGAGACATATCTTGAATCACTTAAAACTTTAGGGATTAATCCTAAAGAACACGATATTCGTTTTGTCGAAGATAATTGGGAATCTCCAACGCTTGGAGCTTGGGGTGTCGGTTGGGAGGTTTGGTTAGATGGAATGGAGGTAACACAATTTACTTATTTTCAACAATGTGGTGGTTTGGATTGCCGTCCAGTCTCCATAGAAATTACTTATGGTCTGGAAAGATTGGCCATGTACCTTCAAAATGTTGAAAGCATCTGGAACCTGAGTTGGAATAAAGTTCACAGTTACGGAGATATTTGGCTTCCTTTTGAGCAAGGACAATGTAGATATAATTTTGAGGCGTCTAACCCTGAAACTCTTAACAAGCTATTTGACTTATATGAATCTGAGGCAAAGACTTTAATCAACAAGAACCTTCCCGCCCCTGCGCTGGACTTTGTTCTTAAATGCAGCCATACCTTTAATCTTCTTGAGGCACGTGGTGTGATTTCTGTGACAGAAAGGACTGCTACCATTGCACGTATCAGAAGTTTGGCGCGTAAAGTTGCAGAGGCATGGGTTTCTGAAAGAAAGGCATTGGGCTTCCCTTTAATAAGAGAAGCTTGATTAAATTATTAGAGAATTAGGAACAATAATT
>QCRS01000069.1 GCA_003211755.1 Prochlorococcus sp. AG-463-F15
ATGAAGCAGTTGTTCTCTGCATGGATGGTGTAGGTGAATGGGCTACCACCTCTGCTTGGATAGGAGCGGGCAATAAAATAAATCCACTATGGGAGATCAGCTTTCCACATTCCATTGGATTGCTTTACTCAGCCTTTACCTATTATTGCGGCTTTAAAGTTAATTCAGGTGAATACAAATTGATGGGACTCGCTCCATATGGAGAGCCCATATATGTCAAAACTATCAAAGAAAACCTTATTGACATCAAGGACGACGGTACTTTTAGACTGGATCTAAGTTACTTCAAATATCACCGTGGTTTCCGCATGACTAGTCGGAAGTTCCATCAACTATTTGGGGAGCCTCCCAGGGAAAGCAATAAAGAATTAACTAAGTTTCATATGGATCTAGCTTCCTCTATTCAAGTTGTCACAGAAGAGATTGTGATCAAGCTTTCCAGGTCTCTAAGAAAAGAAACAGGGATTAAAAACCTCTGTATTGCAGGAGGTGTGGGATTAAATTGTGTTGCCAATGGAAAATTATTAAAGGAAAAAATCTTTGAAGACATATGGATACAACCTGCGAGTGGGGATGCTGGGTCTGCTTTAGGTGCTGCATTGATTGGTTGGCATCAGCAATTAAATAAAGTTCGAAAAGTAAACCCGATGGACTCAATGAAAGGAACTTATCTGGGACCTGAATTCTCTAACAAGGAAATTATTAGTTATTTAAAGAAAATCAATGCTCCTTTCCAAACATTAGAAGACAAAGAACTTTTTAAAAAACTTGCAGAAATCATTAATGAAGGTAATGTTGTTGGTTGGTTTAATGGTGCAATGGAATTTGGACCTAGAGCCTTAGGTGCTAGATCAATTATTGGCGATCCGCGCAATCAAAAAATGCAGAGTGTCATGAATCTAAAGATCAAATATCGAGAAAGTTTTCGCCCTTTTGCTCCATCAGTTTTAGAAGAAGATGTTTCTAGTCAATTTGAAATGATTACCAAAAGTCCTTATATGCTTCTAGTTGCCCCAGTAAAAAAAGAGCTTTGCAAAAAAATGACAGAAGAGCAGAAAAAACTCTTTGGCATTGAGAAGCTGAATATTCCAAGATCATCTCTTCCTGCTATTACTCATGTTGACTATTCTGCAAGAGTCCAAACCGTTAATCAAGAATCAAATCCACGTTATTACAACTTAATCAGTGCATTTAAAGAACTCACTGGCTGTCCAACAATTGTCAATACATCTTTCAATGTCAGAGGAGAGCCTATTGTTTGTACACCTCAAGATGCATATCGTTGTTTTATGAGAACAGAAATGGATGTACTTGTCATGGAAAATCAAATTTTATTCAAACCAAATCAACCGAAGACAGAAAAAGATGAAACCTGGATGCAAGAGTTTGAATTGGATTAATTATGAATAATACTATTTCCAAGAAACAACTTCGTGAATTTGGTTTCCTGATTGGACTTGGGTTTCCATTATTTATAGGGTGGGTTTTACCTACAATTACCGGCCATGGATTTAGATCATGGACTATTGCAATTGGTCTGCCAGCGTTATTCTTCGCATGGTTTTCACCTAAGTTGCTTTACTATCCATATAAACTATGGATATCTCTTGGCAATGCTTTAGGTTTTATAAATAGTCATATTATTCTTGGAATTGTTTTTTTAGTAGTCTTGCAGCCTATTGCTTTTGTAATGAGAATATGCGGACATGATCCTCTTAGGAAGAAAAAGGTAATTACTAAAACTTACCGTGAACTTAGAAGAGGCCATAAAATTGATCTAAAGAGAATTTTTTAACTGTGAAAGAGCTTTATTCTTAATGAATGATATTTGGAGCTTTGTAAATTAGGTCAAGTATTAATAGCGCCGAAATAACTTCAGATTCTAATTAATTGGCAAGTAATAGTATTTACCCATAAATGATCATATAATATTACTTAGAGTTAGCCTTCTTTGTAATAGTTTAAAGGCTTTTAGAAGAAATATATTTTTATCAGAATCCAGAATAAATCTACCTCAAGGTTCTAATAGAGGCCTTATTGGTTTATTACCTTGGGAATAGTAAAAGCCGAGAATAAATTTAAAGACTTTTAATATAGCTTTGGAATATAAAAAGAATATACAAAAGAAACTTAGTTTATAACTAATAAATGTTACTGGAAAAATTCCTAGAGATGGAGGGGGTTTGATACATACATATATCTTGAAGATTAGTTGATTTTGTCTAAATCATCTTG